>JAZGHI010000505.1:0-3156 GCA_036480955.1 Candidatus Adiutricales bacterium | reverse complement strand
GTGTTCTTAAACAAGCGACGATCAAATCTTTTGATATAAGTATTATTGGTGAAGACAAGGGCTTCATGGGTCAGGTGGCCCGCATAAAGCTGAATTATGACACCCCGGAGAAAACCTCTCCCGCTTCGGTAATTGTCAAACTGCCGTCTCCGGAAAGGAGCCGCAAGCTGCTGGGGGACCTCCTGCTTCATAATGAGGCGGAGAACCGCTTGTATGGAGAATTCCTGCCTGATCTACCGCTCAAGACCCCGCGCTGTTACTTTCTGGATATGGACCCGGGACCAAGTGAACGAAATGTAAAATTATTTACCAACCTCGTAAAACGTCTGCCCATAATTCCGTTATTTCCTTTCCTAGTCCTGATCGTACTCTTCACTCTAATTAAGAACAGGCGGTACGTGCTTATTCTCGAAGACCTTGAAAAATACGATCAAATTGACCAGCGTGAAGGATGCACTTTTGAAGAGGCCAAGATTATCCTGGCTAATCTGGCCAGGTCACAGGCTGTTTTTTGGGAAAATCCTTGTATAAAAACATACTGGCTCATGCCGGGTTTTGAGTTTAATAAAAAAAATAACTTGATTTTCAAAAAATCTCTGGCCCGGTTTCAGGAACGATATGGGGGTAGTGTTTCAGACAAAGGGCAAGAGGTAATTAAATGGCTTACGGAAAACAATTCTGATCTGGATAAACTGGCCATGACCAGACCCTATACTCTGGTGCACGGTGACTTCAGGCTGGATAACCCTTTTTTTGACCGGGAGAACAATAATATCGTGGCCTTTGATTGGCAGGGGGCTCACTACGGGCCCGGAGTATTTGACGCGGCCTATTTTTGTCTAAGCTCGGGCAGAAAAGGTTTTACACCTGAGCAGATTAAGGAACTGGCGGCCACCTATCACCAGAGTCTTGTTGAGGGAGGGGTAAGGGATTACACCTTCGATGAATGCCAGAAGGATTATCAGCTCGCTCAACTCCTGGCCCTTCGTATGACACTTATTTTGGCCGGGTCTCCTGATCTGGACGAAAACCCGGATCTGGTTATCCTCTTCCAAGCATGGATAGACCGGCTTATGCCCCAATTGGATGGAATCGATCTGGACATCACCAGATAGTCCAGCCGCCGTCGATGTAGATCGTCTGGCCGGTAATGAAATCCGAGGCCGGGGCGGCCAGAAAAATAACGATGCCCTCCAGTTCGGGTAGATGCCCCCATCGCCCCATGGGGGTTCTTTCATTTATGAAATTGAACCTTTCTGGGTCATTACGAATCTGCTTCACGAGATCTGTCTCGAAATAGGTCGGGCCTATGGCGTTTACCCGGACACCCTGTTTGGCCCACTCCAGGGCCATAACCTTTGTCATCTGGTCCACTCCCCCTTTTGAGGAGGCATAAGCCAGTTGGTTAGGCAGGGCCACCGAGCCCAGGATCGAACTCATATTAATGACCTTGCCGTAGCCGTTCTCGAGCATTTGAGGTACTATGGCCTGGGTTACCAGGAAATAACCCTTCAGGTTTGTATCAATGACCAAGTCCCAGGCTTCCTCTGAATAGTCGAGGACAGGGACCCGGTGATTGACGCCGGCATTGTTCACCAGAATATCCACCCGGCCGAACTCATCGAGAATCCGGTCCACACCCTCGCGGATATTATGTTTCGAGGTAACGTCCAGGGAAAAGCCGGCCGCATTTCTGCCCAGTTCCAGAACAGCTTTTGAGACCCGGTCCAGGTCATCCTGGCTCCGGCCGCAGACGGCCACGTCAGCGCCGGCCTTAGCCAGGGCCAGGGCCGCTACTTCACCCAGACCGCGTGTGCCGCCGGTTACCATGGCCACTTTTCCGCTGAGATCGAATATTTCCAGGGGCATGGTCTCTCCCTAATTCAAGTTTATTCCCGTTTGGAATTAACCGGCAGCCGTGCCGTACCGCCGATCACCACTTCTCCTCCTTGGTTCTTCACCCAGACTTTCCAGAGACCCGGGTCTTTATCATCATTTTCACCACCAGCGGTTACAACATCGGGCCGTAAGCGCCATGCCCGGCGGTACGGTTGGATAGTGTGCCTCGTCATCAGGGTACAGGCTGATCCAACGATCAAACGCCGCCTGGTCAATAGTATAGTTGTGACTGCCCATCGATTGTCCAACAGGAAAGGCGTCAAAGGTAAGTATTTCGGTCATGATACGGGCTCACTCTGTGGTATCTTTTGTTTCTCTTCACCGCGTTCTTCAAAAATAATCCGCACGGGCATCCCTATATAAACATCTTCCGGTCCGCAGTTCTTCACGTTCATCATCAATCGGATTCCATCCTCAAGATCGATCAGGGCTATTACATACGGGCAATCGTCACGGAAAGCCTGTGTGGGCGCGCGGTGCTGGACGGTGAAGGAGTATACAGTACCTCGTGGTTCGGCTGTGACCCATTCCAGGGCCTCCGACGCGCATTTCTTGCACAAACTGCGGGGATAAAACTGATGATAACCGCAGGCCCTGCACCGCTGGAAAATCAGCCTCTCCTCGTTGCATGCCTCCCAGAAGGGTCTGGTGTCTGAATTGGGTATCGGGGCGGGCTTATCGTTCATCTTATAGCCTCCCGAGAACAATGGAACCATGAGCGGAAAGCACCCCGCCATCCCCGTGCACAAAAGCCAGAGCAGCGTCTTCGACCTGGCGTTTTTCCGCTTCACCCCGAAGCTGGCGGACCGCTTCAACCGCGTGAAAAGCGCCCCCGGCCGCGCCTGAATGGCCGTAGGAAAGAAGACCGCCATGTGTATTGCAGGGAAGCTTACCGCCAAAGGTCAACTCTCCGGCTTTCGCCGCCGGTCCGGCCTCACCCCGCTCGAAAAAACCTATGGATTCGAGTTCCACCAGCAGGGTGATGGTGAATGAATCATAAATTTCAGCAACATCTATCTCGGCAAGGGTCACACCCGCTTCGGTAAAGGCCTGGCGGGAAGAGTCTTTACAGCCGAATTCCGTCAACGACGGCGCTTCGGTAATATGTTCGTGGGTGTGGCCCTGGCCCGTTCCCAGAATGGCCACGGGCTTTTTTCTCAGGTCCGCGGCCGTTTCACTCGCGCTAACAATAATGGCCGCGCCTCCGTCTGATATCGGGCAGCAATCAAGGAGGTGAAGTGGAGAGGCTATCATCCG
>JAZGHI010000504.1:0-6850 GCA_036480955.1 Candidatus Adiutricales bacterium | reverse complement strand
TCCAAGCTGGCTGAGGATTTCTACGGCCTGGTCCTGGTTGAGAAAGACCTTCCCAATATCGACGGGATGGCGCTTATTGAACATATTCAAGTCAAACACCCCGGTGTCAGAGTGGTAATACTATCCGAAGATCCAACCGCCCGTTCAGCGGTTGAGGTCATGCAGGCTGGAGCGTTTGACTATCTGACTCTGCCCTTAAATGAAAAGGAACTACTCGGCTGCCTGAACCGGGCCATTAATAAAGCAACCTACCCGGGCATCGCCCCGGCCAGTAAGCCGATGACAAATGGATATTCCGAAATTATCGGCCAATCCCGGGCGATTAAAGAAGTTTTCAGTCTAATCGACAAAGTTGCCGCCACTGACAGCACCATCATGATCACCGGTGAATCGGGCACGGGTAAAGAATTAATCGCCCGCGCTATCCATATGTCCAGCCTGAGAAAAGAATATCCCCTCATCCCGGTCAATTGTGGTGCCATTCCCGAAGAGCTCCTGGAAACCGAGCTTTTCGGACATGAAAAAGGGGCGTTTACCAGCGCTCACCAATTGAGGATCGGGCGTTTTGAACTGGCCGATCAAGGAACAATTTTTTTAGATGAGATCGCGGATATGAGCCCAAAACTGCAGATTAAAATTCTGCGGGTCCTTCAAGAAAGAAAATTTGAGAGAATTGGCGGTACCAAAACCATCGAAGTTAATATCCGCATCATTACCGCGACCAATAAAGACCTTTACCAGGCCATGCGTGAAGGCCTGTTCCGGGAAGACCTTTACTACAGGCTCAACGTGATTCCCATAACCACTCCCGCCTTGATGGAGAGGCGTTCGGACATCCCCCTTTTGATCGATCACTTTCTGCCGAGATTCAATCAAAACAAAGAAGAACAAATAATTGGCATCGCTTCCGAGCTAGTGGACGTCCTCATGTCCTATTCATGGCCCGGCAATATCCGGGAATTGGAAAACGTCATAGAACGCATGGTCATTCTGGCTGAAGGGGACACCCTCACCCTCGACGACCTCCCTCCCCTGATTAAGGAAGCGACGCTCCAACCGGGTCATACTCACTTCGAGATACCCGATGAAGGAATTGATTTTAATAAGGTGGTTTCCGATTTTGAAGACAGGATCCTGATTCAAGCCTTGGACAAAGCGGGATGGGTGAAAAATCAGGCTGCCAAAATGTTGAGTCTAAATCGGACGACTTTAGTGGAAAAATTAAAAAAGAAGAAGATTACACCTCCGGAATTCTCATGACCCAGGTTTTTTATTTGTGAATCTGGCATCCTACCCCTCCTAAAATTTGACAATTTTTTGACGGAATTGACACTCATTTGTACCATAAAACCTCCTTTTTGAATTGAAGAAACCTTCTCTAATTACGTGAGACAGCTTAACTAAACCCCAATGTTGAGGAATTGCATTTTTTCTTCTACTGGCATGAACCTTGCCTTTCATGGGAGTGGTGTATCAGAGCCGTTTTTGGGGAGAAATGGATGTCCATAAAACTAGAGGCTAGGGGGCACGGACGGTTATGCCGTTTATTGTGGGCGACCCTGTCTGCCGTCTTATTCATGACGATCCTTTCCGCATCGGGTCTGGCTCAAATCAACACTAAGGCCGACGTAAAAATTTCCTCCAATTCATGGACAAATTCACCCAAGAATGCCGGGGAACTTATTGGTGTCAATCTGGGGACGTTTCCTGAATATTCCCGCCTCATTTTCAGTTTCGACCGGCCAGTAGCTGAGTATACGGTAATAAGACCCGATACTAATGAGCTTTGGCTGGAGACATGGCCGGGAACCGCTCGTAAAACAGGACGGTTCAAATTAGAAGACGACATGGTTCAAGGGATCGCTATCCTGGAAGAGGACGATCGAGTAACTATCAGGATTAAAATAAAAATATCCCGGTTCTCGTTCAGACATTTCTCAACTTCGAACCAAACGCAAATAATATTAGACCTTCGCAAGGGAGATCCCATTGAAAGGACGGGCGCTATAAAGCCTCCCACCGGCCTGAAAAAACTTACCTGGATAAGCCCGCGCTTGCCGGAAGCCAAACATGTTGCCAGCGAAATAAGGTCCGAACTATCCGCTGTACCCCAACCCGGCTCGGACGAGGAAGCCTTCGCCGAAGCATTGGACTTTATGATCAGTGAAAACTTTCTCGAAGCTATAAACTCTTTCAAGGCCCACCGACAACAATTTCCCGACAGTAAGTATGGTGCTGCCCGCCTCTACCTGCTAGGGGATTGCTATTACTCACTCCACAAGGGGTCCTACGGACCTAACGCCCTTCTGGCTGCTGATACCTACCAGGAAGCTCTAGCCACGTTTCCGGATACCGCATTGACTCCCCGCGGTATTTTAATGTTGAGTCTTGCTTATCTGGACATGAACCGGTCCACCGAGGCAACCGGATATTTAAGAATACTTGCCAGCGATTATCCCGAAACCCGCTATTCGATTCTGGCATACATGTATTTGAGCAAAGCCTACCTGGACATGGAAAAATACGATCTGTCCCATGACGCGATTGATGTACTTTTGGAACTTAGGCCCAGGGGCTTGGAATACCTAGAGATTTATTTCAACTTGGGGCAAGTCTATTTTGAGAAAGGCCTTTTCACAAAAGCCAGCGAAATTTTCAGAGAGATACTGAAACGGCAAAAGGATTTTTATCTCAAGATCCCGGACATACTCCACAATTTGGGAGAAATATATTTCAATTCCAAACGTCCCGACCTCGCCCGCGAGTATCTTTACCACCTATTGAACGTCGACCCCGATCACCAAGACAAGGATGTGGTCTTGACCCGCATAGGGGACACCTACAAAGAGGAAAGCCGGCATAAAGAGGCCAAGAAGATTTATCGTCTAGTCAGGGACCTTTACCCGGACAGTACCGGTGCGATGATCAGCCAGATTAGATTGATAGAATACGGCGCGCTCACTGCCGCCTTTAAGCCGGAGACCGTCTTCCTCGAATTAAGGGATGGAGTCAGAGAGGCCACCTTAAAAATGTATGAAAAAATTGTGGCTACCCAGAGAGATTCACCGCTGGTTCAGCTGGCCATGTTCAAAATCGGTCTGGCCGCGTATTGGCAGAGAGATTATAAGAGGGCCCTGAATGTCTTCAAAGAAGCGCTGAATAAATATCCTGAAAGCTCTATGGTTCAGGATATGCGGTTCATCATGAGCAAGACCATTCTCGCTCAAACCACGAACATGTACGAACGGAAGAAATATCTGGATGTTTTGAGTCTCTACTTGGAACACGTACCTTATATCTCCGAAGTCGCCATCCCGGATATCCGTTTCCAAGCGGCCCAGAGTTATCTGGCCCTCGGGTTGAACCGGGAGGCCATTGAACTTTTCCTGGCCGATTCAGGGATAGAGGAATCGGCCGACTTGAGACTCGCGGGTCTGGCTGAAGCCTATAGCCGCTCGGGAATGTACGAAGAAGCCGACCGTGTTTGTTCCCTTTTCCTAAAGCGGTATCCCGGCCATAAAGAAGCCAACCGGATTAAACTCCAATTGGCTCATAGTAAGCTCAATCTGAAGCAAAAAAACGAGGCGCAGATCCTTTTCGATGAAGTAATGGCCGCTGAACCGGAACTTAAGCAGGACCCGGAGCTATTAAATACCGTCGGCCGCCTCCACCTGGACATGGGGCAGTATACGGATGCCGTAAACGCCCTGAATAAGGCAACGCAAATATTGAAACAGAAGGAGGGCCGGCATCAGGTTCTTTTTTTGGCCTACGCCAATCTCGGCCGGGCCTTGTCCATGTTGGGCCAAACGGAAATTGCCGCCCACGCTCTGGACTCCGCTTTGGAAGTAGAGATGGAAACATCTATTCCAGAGGTGCTCTACATGATTGCCAAGACAAACTTCGATCTGGGGCGCCAGTCGGAAGGCATGAAAACGTTGTACTTAATAAAAGCGGCTGATGATCCTTTCTGGAAATCCATCGCGGATCAGGAACTGGAGGCCAGGATCTTAAACCGGGAAATCCAGGAAGATCTTACCAACGAAATATCAGCTCTATCAAAGGAAATCATAAGTGAATAAAGCTAAAGAAACAGGAAAACATCCCGGACAATCCAGGAGCGCACGCTGATGAAGTCCAGACCAGTTCTCGTAGTAGATGAAAAACCGGAATCTCGAAAGGCATTATTCGAGACACTCACCAGAGTCAACCACGCCGTTGCCTTGGCCGAAAACGGTGAGGAAGCCCTGGAAAAATTTAAAGCAAATTCATTCGATCTGGTCCTTACGGACATCAATCTTCCAAGGTTGAACGGCCTGGAACTCCTCCGCCGCATAAAGCAGATATCCGCCCTGACCCCGGTGATCGTTACCACTGAAACGCCCACAGTTGACAACGCAGTCGAGGCCATGCGTGAAGGGGCCTTCGACTTCATCCTCAAACCCTATTCAGCGGATTTGATAGAGGAAACAGTGGACAGGGCCTTCGGCTCCATCCCGTGTTCCGCATCTACCTCAAGCCTTATTACGGGCGGCCTTTCAGAGAACGGCGGCCGTCCCTTAATCACCCAGGACCCGAAAATGCATGGATTGCTGAAGATGGGTCAAAGTGTGGCCGTTTCCAAGGCGACCGTGTTGATACAGGGTGAGTCCGGGACGGGCAAAGAACTTCTGGCCCGTTTCATCCATCAGACCTCGAATCGAAACAAAGGACCATTCGTGGCCATTAACTGCGCCAGCCTGCCCGAGGGATTGCTCGAGAGCGAACTTTTTGGACACGAAAAAGGCTCTTTTACAGGGGCTTACTCCAGGAAAATCGGCAAATTTGAACTGGCCCACCAGGGCACAATTTTGCTCGATGAAATCAGCGAGATGGAGCCGTCACTCCAGGCTAAACTTCTCCGGACCCTGCAGGAAGGTGAGATTGACCGGGTCGGTGGTAAGAATCCTGTTACCGTAAACGTCCGGGTCATTGCCACCACGAACCGGGATCTGAAAGCCAGGATCGAAGAAGGAAATTTCAGACAAGACCTCTATTACCGTCTTAATGTAATCCCTTTCCGCATACCCACCCTCAAGGAACGGCGCGGGGATATACCGCTGTTGATCGACCACTTCCTGAAGAAATTCAGCCGTGAAAACGGGAAAAATGAAAAATACCTGTCAGATGGCGCCCGGTCTCATCTTGAAGGTATGGATTGGCCTGGAAACGTGAGGGAACTGGAAAACATAATTGCCAGAGGTGTCCTGCTGGCCGAAGGTGAGGTCATTGAATTGAAGGACCTTTTCCTGGATGAATCCATACCGGCATCGGCCGAAACCGCTTACGAAAGCCGAATTCGGCCCGGTCAGACCATGACTATACGGGAGATGGAGAGGGAACTGATCCACCAGGCCCTGGCGGAAACGGATGGCAACAGAACGCACGCAGCGAAAATACTTGGCATCAGTGTTAGAACGCTTAGAAACAAATTGACCGAATATAAAAACGCAAACTGGGGAGCCGGTCAGGCGGCTTGAGAATTTTCTCTTTCCAGTGTTTTTCAAAGAACATGTCAGATTGAAAGATTAAAGTTAAAAGATTAGCCCTGAAGGTAAACGGAGAGATAAAACGGTCAAAAACCAATAAAACGAATACCTTGGCCTTGGACGTGTATTCATTTCATCAGGGTTCGAATTGGTATTTATTTAGGGCGAGAGCGGTAATATTGATTTAATCACCAATTACACATCTGTCTTTTATTGATTTATAACAGAGGAGAGGGCTCATGGATGTTTTAGGAAAGCTTTTCGGCCGTTCGGTCGACTTAATCGGGAAGACACTGGATCTCAGGCTGAAGAAACACAGCCACATAGCCAGCAACCTGGCCAACATTGATACTCCGAATTACGATGTCAAGGATTTGCAATTTCAAAAGATCCTGCAAAAAAGTCTGCCCGATCCTTCCGGTAACCAACTGCGGATGGTGAGCACTAACGTCCGCCACATGCCGGTGAAAGACGTGGAGCGGGCCTACCAGAGGGCCCAAAAGAATGTGGTTTACGGTGTCTATGGACGTGACGAAACCGGCCGGGACATCATGGATATTGACCGTGAAATGACCAAATTGGTAAAGAACCATCTTCTTTACAATACCACGGTCCAGATGCTGGCCAAAAAAATTGAGGGCATCAAATACGCGATTACGGAAGGGGGTAGGTAATTATGGATTTCTTCACTTCAATGAGCATTAGCGCCTCAGGGCTCTCCGCCCAGCGGACCCGGATGAACATTATCTCCATGAACTTATCAAACATGCATACTACCAGAACTAGTTCCGGGGAACCTTATCGGCGTAAAATTCCAATTTTCTCCACAGCCCCCCTCAAGGGATCATTTGGGAACCGTCTCGAGGCAAGTTTAGCCAGGAAATTAAGCGGTGTTCGGGTTACAAAAATAGTCGAGGATGGTAGTGATTTCAGGGTCATATATGATCCCTCACATCCTGACGCGGACAAATTTGGATACGTCAAAATGCCCAATGTAAATTTAATGCGGGAGATGGTAAATATGCTCACCGCCAAGAGGTCCTATGAGGCCAATATCACCGCCTTGAACGCCACCAAAAATATGGCCCTAAAGTCTCTTGAACTACTAAAATAACAGGGAGAATGGACTATGAAACCGATAGAAATAGATAAAAGCCTGGCTCCGGAACCTCAGGCGCAACAAAATAAAAAATCCCTGGCGGCCTCCATCCCAGGATTTAATGATACTCTGATCAACTCTATAAAAGAGACTAACACTCTACAGATTAAGGCCCAAGCGGCCATGGAAAACCTGGCCACTGGGAGCTCACAAAATATACACG
>JAZGHI010000503.1:0-12112 GCA_036480955.1 Candidatus Adiutricales bacterium | reverse complement strand
TTACGAGGCCGCGTCCATCGATCAGCAACTGGATGAGGCCAGCCGGAATTTCCTCAACAGTTCAGAGGTGCTGGTCGTGCCTGAGAAAAATAAGGTCTATCTCTCCCAGATTTTCAAGTGGTACAAGCGTGATTTCGGGGGCAAGCGTGGGATTTTCCAATTTCTCTTGCGTTATCTGGACCAAAACACCAGAACCGAATTTTTAAAAAAGAAACTTGACCGTATCGAGGTCTAGTACCTTTTTTACGACTGGAATCTCAACCACTAAGGTGAGATGGGGTTAAGACCGGCAGAACTGATAAAATTGCGCTATATTTTAATGGACAATCACTAAGAACAAGGATAGACCTGAGGCGTTCATATGTCTACCCGTAGAACCAAGATTGTTTGCACTATCGGTCCGGCGTCTTCTTCACCGGAGATGCTGCGCCGTTTAATGGTAACAGGCATGGACGTGGCCCGCCTCAATCTCTCACACGGAAATCATGAAGAACACCGTCAGAATATTCATAACCTGCGCCGCCTCTCCCGCGAACTTGACCGCGAGATAGCCATCCTCCTCGATCTGGCGGGTCCTAAAATTCGCCTGGGAGAAATTTCCAGCCAGGAACGGACCCTCAAGCCCGGAGAAGTAGTAAACTTTTTCTCCGGTCAAAAGGCGAACGGAGACGACCTGCCGGTTAACTACCCGTATCTATTTCAGGACGTAAATATCGAAGACCGTATTTTGTTGGCTGATGGCCGCGTGGAACTGTCCGTGACCGAAAAAAGGGACCAAAAAATTTATTGCCGCGTAATAGTCGGCGGCGTAATTACCTCCCACAAAGGGCTCAACCTGCCCACCAGCGAACTGCGTATTCCGGCCTTTACCGAAAAGGATCGCCGGGATCTTGAATTCGGACTGAAGGAGGGCGTGGATATAGTGGCCTTATCCTTTGTGCGATCCAAAAAGGATCTGGCCCCTTTACGGGAAATCCTGGACGGCATTGACCGCCCGCCCCTGCTGATGGCCAAAATCGAAAAACCCGAGGCTGTCCTTAATTTAGAGGAAATACTTTCTTCCGTGGAAGGGGTTATGGTGGCCAGGGGGGATTTAGGGGTGGAGATGCCCTTGGAGGAAGTGCCCGTGATCCAGAAGCGGATTATTGAGGAAGCCCGCCGGGTGGGCAGGGTTGTTATAACGGCCACGCAGATGCTTCACTCGATGCTTAACAGCCCCCGTCCGAGCCGGGCCGAGGCAAGTGACGTAGCCAACGCCGTTATGGACGGCACGGACGCGGTAATGCTCTCCGACGAAACCGCCGTCGGACATTATCCGGTGGAAGCGGTAAGAGTCCTGGACAATTTGTGCCGTGCCACAGAACCTCATCTGGATGGTGAAAGGTTCCTGCATGAAGATTCATCCAAGCTCATTCCTCTAACTGAAGCGGCCATGAGCCGGGCCGCGACATGGCTGGCCCGTGACGTTGAACCGGCGGTCATTGTAGCCGCCACTACCAGCGGAAGCACGGCCAGGTTAATCGCCCGGTACCGTCCCCCGCAACCGGTGATCGGGTTCACAAGCGAACTTAACACCTGCCGTCAGCTATGCCTTTCCTGGGGAGTAGTCCCGGCTCTGGCACCCGCCTGCACCAGCGTCGATCAAATGTTCGATCAGGTGGAAGAATGGCTCAAAAAAAACGGCCTGGCCGGTCCAGGTGACCGGATAATCGTTACCGCGGGCATTCCCTTGAGTGTGCCGGGCACTACAAATCTGCTTAAGATAATCGAGCTTTAACTCCGAGTCTTCATATTATTATAAGGCGGATTGTCTCCGTTGCCGGCAGTCGATGGAATCGGTTCTTGAAATAAAATCGAAGGAGATATCTTTAACCATCAAGCCGTAATGAACAGCCGAAAACGTTCAAAACAAGGCCGGATCATAATTTTTTCACGTTATCCCGTCCCGGGAGGGGTAAAAACAAGGCTTATCCCGGCCATCGGCCGAGCCGGAGCGGCTGATCTTCACCGCCGGCTGACTGAAAAAACCTTGGCCACGGCCTTGTCCTTCTCGGCTGATCACGGCGCCGAAGTCGAAGTAAATTATGAGGGTGGAAGTGAGCCTCAAATCCGGCGGTGGCTGGGCCCGAATATAACTTGTGTCAGGCAGCATTCCGGGGACCTCGGTCAGCGCATGAGAATCGCCATGGAGAAAGCCTTTCAGCAAGGGGCCCGGCGTGCGGTAATGGTGGGCACCGATATTCCTGATCTAAAACCTGAGCATTTTAAACAGGCCTTCGAGGTTCTGGAAGAACAGGATCTGGTTTTGGGGCCGAGTACGGATGGGGGCTACTGGCTGATAGGTTCGAGCAGGCCGGTCGATATTTTCAAAAATATCAACTGGGGTACTGAAACTGTCATTGAGGAAACCATAGCCACCGCGGATCAGCAACGTCTTGAATTTAAGCTTCTCGAACCCTTGACCGATATCGATGCACCCGAAGACCTGAAAAAATGGCGGCCGGACATGGTGGAACGAAGGCCATACATATCCGTCATTATCCCGGCCCTCAACGAAGCAGCCAATATTGTCAGGACTATTGGAGCCGCTGAAACCGAAGAGGCTGAAATTATAGTCGTGGACGGTGGAAGCGCTGATCAGACAGCGACCCTGGCGGCTCAGGCCGGGGCCAGGGTAATAGAAAGCCCTAAAGGGCGGGCGTTACAGCAGAATCGCGGGGCCAGATGCGCCGGCAGCTCGATACTTCTATTTCTTCACGCCGACACCATTCTACCAGGAGATTACTTAAACCTGGTCTTTGAGATGATGATGGACCGGCGAATAGTTCTGGGAGCGTTTTCTTTCAAGACCGACTTAAACAGCCGGCTTATGAAGGGCATCGAGTTTCTTACGAACTTCCGCGCCCGAAAGCTTAACCTGCCTTACGGTGACCAGGCCCTTTTTTTAAAGAAATCCACTTTCGAGGAAATAGGCGGCTTCCCGGAAACCCCTATCGCCGAGGATTACTACCTGGTCCGGCGTCTGACCAGGCGCGGCCGTCTGGGTATTGTACCGGCCGCCGCGGTTACATCAGCGCGCCGCTGGCAATCCAGGGGTCTAATTTACACCGCGGTCATTAATCAGATAATGATGTTGGGTTTTATAGTCCGTATCCCGCCTGACAAGCTGGCCGTCATGCACCGCTTTCTGCACAAAAAAAACAACCGTAAAGCCGCCATGTTGTCTTAAGATTATACTGAATCTATTCCAGAAGTGAAAAAGAATTACGGCTATTCCTTGATTCGCCAAACACCTTTTTTACCGGCCACGATTATTTCTGTAGCCAGGCCCAGAAAGAGACCGTGTTCGATAATGCCCGCCCTTCGGCTCAAGCGGGTAGCCAGGTGTTCCGGCCTGGCGATAGGACCGAAGCTTGCGTCCAGTATTATATTTTGCTGGTCTGTCCGGAAGAAGCTTTCATCCTCATTCTCACGACTACTGATCCTCGCCCCTAAAGAGACGAGGAAATCCCATACAGGCTGCCGGGCCAGAGGAACTACTTCCACGGGTACGGGCCAGTTGGTACCCAGTTCGGCCGAAAGCTTGTTTTCATCCACAATAATGACGTTTATCCGGCTGGCCTCCATCAGAATCTTTTCCCTCAGAAGAGCGCCGCCGCCACCTTTAATAAGGCTCAATGCCGGCCCGACTTCATCCGCCCCATCAATGGTCAGGTCGATCTCTGGTTCCAGATTAAGGTTTGTTAATGGGATGCCCAACTTCTGGGCCAGCCTTTCCGTCTGTAAGGAACTCGGTATTCCAGTTATGTCTCGCAGCAATCCGGAAACAATCCTGTTTCCGATCTCTTCCAAGACGTACCTGACGGTGCTGCCGCTCCCAAGACCGATCACCATGCCTGACTCTATCATATCTACTCCCAGGCAGGCTGCCTCCTGCTTCAAGCGGTCCTGTCCGTCCCATTCCATGATTTGCCTCAGCTTCGAATCTTTATCATGTTGCGTGTAAGGTCACGAATTTTGCGGCCGCTGCCGCCGTTTGTCCGGGTCGTCAACTTTCCGTCTGTTTTCCGGTAGATTGTTTTTATGAACATTCTCAGAAGAAATGGAAGAAATTAACGATGCCAGATAATGGTCACCGTATCAAATAAACCGTCACACGGCGCCGGGTGCTCAATCCCTCGTTTTATCCGGCCAGAAGCTCAGAGCATTTCTCAGTGATACTGTCCATCAGCGCGGCGAACGGCTTTTTAAAAGCCTCTACGCCATCTTCCTGCAGTTTTTGGGTCAGGACCGCCAAATTAATACCCAAACTGTTTAATTCATCCAATTGTATCCGAGCCTCAACCATACCCTTTGATAGAGTCTCATCTACTGTCCCGTGGTCAAGAAAATTATCCAGAGTAGCCGGAGGAACTGTATTTATTGTGTCGGGTCCAATCAACTGATCGACATAAAGTGTATCCGGGTAACGGGGATTTTTCGTGCCGGTGCTGCCCCAGAGGAGACGCTGGACCCTGGCCCCTTTTTCAGCCAGGCTGTTCCATTGCCCGGAATCGAATATCGAATCATAGGCGACACGAGCCATTTTAGCGCTGGCGATGGCGATTTTCCCCTGAAGAGCGGTATTTCCTTTTTTTTCCAGTTCCTGGTCCACGACTGTATCGATGCGGCTGATGAAAAATGAAGCAACCGAGCAAATGGAATCGATCCCGTGGCCGCCGGTTACCCTGGGACCGTTGACGGCCAATGTCTTCAAGCCTTCCAGATAGGCCTCGGCTACATGCCGGTAATTATCAAGACCGAAAATGAGGGTGATATTAACGTTGACCCCCGCGCCGATGAGTTCAGCAACGGCTGGAAGGCCTTCAGGAGTGGCCGGGACTTTGATTAGTAAATTCTGCCTGTTTACCATCTCGAAAAGACGTCTAGCCTCGGCCACGGTTCCTTCGGTATCATAGGCCAGGTTCGGACTTACTTCCAGACTCACGTAACCGTCTCGCTTGTTTGTCCGGTCATAAACCGGCTTCAGCAAGTCAGTGGCTGTAAAGATATCTCCAATGGCCAGGATTTCATAAATTTCCTCCACGGATTTGCCTTCTTCAGCAAGGCGTTTCAGATCGTTGTCGTAATCGTTGCTGCCGGCAATGGCTTTCTCGAATATGGCTGGATTGGAGGTAATACCGCTGACTCCCTTTTCTATCAAACGCTCAAATTCACCCGAGGTCAGCAGAGACCGCTGGATGTAATCATACCAGATGGATTGGCCGAGTTTGTCCAGTTCAATTATTTTAGACATTATAAGAAACCTTTCTTGAGACCTCTGCAGAACTTCGTCCTTTGGCCCAACTTTTTGTCGCTCTCGAATTTTGAGCTGCCACTTCGGCTTCGCCTGCAGTGGCTTTAGTCCTCGAAATACTACAAGTATTCCTGCGGCTTAAATTTTCGCGCTCCTCAATTTGACCTCAAATTACTCGTTTTGCAGAGGTCTCTTCTTTGTATACTCCCTTCAGTTGTTTATTAAAAGTCCCGGCCTCAGCCGGTCTGGGTAGTCCAGGACAACATTGAGGCCGCTTCCCTGTCCAAAAGCCAGATCAATCTTCCGGTCCGTGGTTGAATCATTTGAGCGGGTAAATTTTCTTCGTCCCCCTCGAGTACAGTTTTAACCGCAGGCGCCTTGTCTTTACCCGAAACTAGAAACACAATCCGGTGCGCCTCATTGAGCACAGGGAGAGTCAAGGTAAGCCGTCTGACGTCCGGATTCCCGCCTTTGACCGCCGCCACCCATTTTTCCTTCTCCGCCAACACCTTCTGTCCTGGAAATAAAGACGCGACGTGTCCATCCAGGCCCAAGCCTAGGAATATCAGATCAAAATCCGGGAAATCATGGCCGCCGATCTTAAAAATAGACGAGATCTCATCTTGATACTTTTCGGCTCCTTCTTCCGGCGGCAGGTCAACGGGCATCGGATGTATCTGGTCCTCTTTGACCGGAATCCTGTTTAAAAAATCATGTCGGGCCCGCCCGTAGTTGCTGGCCGGATCATATCCCGGCACACACCTCTCATCGACCCAAAAAATATGTACCCCAGGCCAGGGAATTTGGGACAGGCAGGGTTTCCGACCCAAGGATCTGTGCATGGCCCGCGGCGTGGAACCTCCGGAAACGGCCAGAGTGAACCGACCGGTCTGCTGGACACTTTCCAAAGCGGCGGATACGACCAGATCAGCCCCGGTACCCGCCAAGGAATACGCGTCATCCTTTATGATTATTTCTTTTCTTTCCGGCATCGTCTTACCGGAATTACAGTAATCCGCCTACTCTCTATTTAAGATCCTTTTAGCTGCCTCCACTACGCAGTCAGGGGTGAGGCCGAATTGTTCGTACAATACATTAAAGGGAGCCGACGCGCCGAAATGATCTATCCCGACTACTTCTCCGGCCTGGCCCACGTATCGGTGCCATCCTTGAGAAATGCCGGCCTCGATGGCCACCCGGGCCTTGACGCCATCGGGAAAGACGCGCTCGCGGTAATCGGCTGACTGCTGCTCGAACACTTCCCAGGACGGCATGCTCACCACACGCGTCTTTACACCATCTTCTTCGAGTTTTTCGGCCGCCTCAAGGGCGATTGTGACCTCCGACCCACTGGCGATCAGAATCGCCTCCGGCCCTGAATCACCGGCTTCCTTGAGAACATACGCGCCATGGTCGAGACTCTCGGCCGGGGCATAAATCTCCCTGTTCAGAGTCGGTACGTTCTGCCGGGTCAAGGCCAGGGCTACTGGTCCGTCCTTCCGTTTCAAGGCCATCCGCCAGGCCTCGGCCGTCTCGTTTGCGTCGCAGGGCCGGATTACCGTTAGATTGGGGATGGCCCTCAAGGCGGCCAGCTGTTCGATGGGCTGGTGGGTCGGCCCGTCTTCACCCAACCCGATACTGTCGTGGGTGAAGACGTAAATGACTTGCAGTCCCATAAGGGCGGCCAGGCGGATGGGCGGCCGCATGTAATCCGAGAAGATCAGGAATGTACCGCCATAGGGCACCAGACCGCCATGCAGACTCAAGCCGTTTAAGATTGATCCCATAACGTGTTCCCGAACACCAAACCGAATATTCCGCCCGACATAATTTCCGGCCTGAAAATCATCACTCTCCTTCAGCAGAGTCATGTTCGACGGGGCCAGGTCGGCTGAACCGCCGATGAGGTTCAGGAGGAATGGAGCCATGTCGTTTAAAACTTTTCCAGAGGCTGTTCGTGTAGCCATTCCTTTTTCGTCCGCCGGAAAGCTTGGGATACTCCTTTCCCAGCCTTCCAGGAGTTCGCCTTCCACCAATTTATCCCAAACCGCGGCCATCTCAGGGTAAGCCTGTTTATAATTCTCGAAAAGCGACCGCCACTCTTGTTCCATTGCCCGGCCGTTGCTGACCGCCTGTCGAAAATTGTCCCTGGCCTTTTCCGGGATATAAAAAGCGGGTTCTTCCGGCCACCCCAGATTCCTTTTGGTCAACACAAGTTCTTCCTCACCCAAAGGGGAACCGTGAGCAGCGGCTGTGTCCTGCTTATTAGGGCTTCCGAACCCGATATGCGTTCGAACGGCGATCAATGAGGGACGTTCCGTCTCTTCTTGAGCCCTGATAATGGCCGATTCGATAGCGTCCAGGTCGTTACCATCTTCAACGTATTCGGTGTGCCAGTCATAGGCCTTGAACCGTGAAAGCCGATCCTCGGTGAAAGCCAGGTCCGTGCTGCCTTCAATCGAAATGTGATTGTCGTCATAAAGATAAATCAGTTTCCCCAACTTCAGGTGGCCGGCGAGAGAGGCCGCTTCGTGGGAGACACCCTCCATAAGGTCACCATCACTTACGATGCCGTAGGTGAAATGGTTTAAAATCTCAAATGCCGGCCGATTGAAACGCGCGGCTAAATAACATTCGGCCATGGCCATGCCTACACCGTTGGCCAAGCCCTGGCCGAGCGGGCCGGTGGTAGTTTCCACACCTGGGGTAAGGCCGTATTCCGGATGGCCCGGGGTCTTGCTTTGCCATTGGCGAAAATTTTTCAGATCGTCCAGTGAAAGGTCATAGCCGGTTAAATGCAGGAGGCTGTAAAGCAGCATGGAACCGTGTCCGGCTGAAAGAACGAACCGGTCCCGATTAAACCACTCCGGGTTAGAGGGATTGTGGCGCAAAAACCGCGTCCACAAAACGTAAGCCATTCCACTCGCGCCCATGGGCATCCCGGGATGGCCTGATTTCGCCTTTTCCACGCATTCCGCTGACAGGATCCTTATCGTGTTTACGCAAAGTTCATCCAGACTATCCATTTTTTTCCACCGTCTTTGAAGTCATCACCAACTAAATATCCCCTTTGATCTTCTTTATTATTTTAGGTATGAACAACGAAAAAATAAACAACGAAATTGAGAAAAAAACTTTAAAGGAGACTAGCTGCCCCCAGTCACCCGAAACCCAGACCTCTTTTATCGTCCCGATAAAGAAGGTAAAAATAAAAGTACCGACTATTATGCCCAATCCGGTCCCAAAAAAATAGTCTAGAAAACGAACCGATGTCAGACCCATGCCAAAATTCATCAGCGTGAAAGGGAAGTAGACCAGACGGAGATACAGTACCGTGGCGAATCCATGCCGCTTAATGGATTCGTCATACCTTTTCAGCTTGTCACCAATAAGTGAAGCGGCAAAATCCCGGCCTAGTGTGCGGCCTATCCAAAAAGCGGCGGTAGATCCGATCATGGCTCCGGTCCAGACGTAAACGAAACCCCGGTATGGGCCGAAAATGGCAGCGCCAACACCGGTGAGCAGTGTCCCCGGCAGGAAGAGACAGATACCAGCGGCGTATACGGCTATAAAGGCTAACGCCGCCCAGACCCCCAGTTTTTCCAGGAAGTCCTCCAGGCTCCGGGCGGTAAAATATTCTTTTACCGGGGAATATCGAACCAGGTAAATGGCTCCTATGATGAAAAGGGCCAGCAGGATAACCTTTATATATGTTTTTTGGTTTCTAACCACCTACTTTTTATCACTCGTCTTTATCCCCGCCTCATCCATGTCTTCAGTTATGGCTTTGACCATCGCCAAAAACAGCATTTTCACATTCATCCGGACAAGGGTTCAATAAAACTTTCCGGGATACAATCTCTTAAAGGCGCCTCAGTCCGAACTCAGACCTTAATGGATCCAACTCAGGTAAAACCCGCGCCGGCGGTGCATGTATAACAATGATCCGCCACAGCGATCGGGTCGCCGGATACAGGCTTACCGTCCGCATCGGATATATGGACTTTTTTCCCGCCCATATAAAGGTCCGCGGATTGATTGAAATCACAATCGAAAAGATAGCCGGCCCAGGAAACTGACACCAGGCTTCGGCACATCAGGCCTTCAACGGCTTTAGGATTAAAACCGGAAACGAGTTTCATCATATATGAGAGATAATTATCGGAAGTGATGAGCCACTGGTGAAATCTTCCTAAAGGCATGTTGCCGAAGGTAAAAAGATTGTTGAAATATATATCCCATTTTTTGGCCAGAACCCGCTTGAACCGCTCTTCCGCCTGTTTCTGGGAGGTAGGAAGGAAGGCGCCAGTGGGATTGGAAACTAGATTTAATTCAAGTCCGGAACCCTCGTGACCGTATCCCATCTCGTTTAATTTTTTCAGCACGGTTACACTGACTTCGAACATCCCCTGACCCCGCTGGGATTCCGTCTGCCTGTGATTTAGAGATGGAAAGGAGGCTACGATAACGACCCGAGCCTCTTTAAACAGTTTCAATAAACGCCCCGCCGGTTCCCTGTTCAGGACCGACAGGTTAGATCTGATTAAAATCCGAGGAGTAAGGTGAGACAGTTCACTTATTAAATAGGGCAGGTTCGGATTCAGTTCCGGCGCTCCCCCGGTAAGGTCAATAGTCTCAAAACGGTTTCGGCGGGCATATTCAACCACCTGTTCGGCGTCATCAAAACTCATATTCTCGCTTCGGTTCGGACCGGCTTCCAGGTGGCAATGACGGCATACCTGATTACAGAGCAAGCCCACATTGACCTGAAGAATGGTCGTCTCACTCCGCTTAAGGGTCAATCCATGCTTGTCCAGAGTGTTCTCAAAGGACTCGAAAGCCGGTCTGTTTTTTGGATCACGATCCGGCAGTGATGATAAGGGTTTAAGGTTATGCATTCCTGCTTCCAGTCTCTCTCCGCTTACATACTCAACTTCTCAGAGATGTTCCTCATCTGTACTCCGTGCACCAGAGTCGCTCCCCCGCGAATAGCCGTAGCCACATGAACAGCCTCGGTCATTTCGGCCGTATTGGACCCTTTTTCCAGACAGGCCTGGGTAAATGCGTCTATGCAGTAAGGGCACTGAACGGTATGGGCCACGGCCAGGGCAATGAGAGACTTCTCGCGCTCACTCAGTTCACCCTCCTCGAACACGGCGTTATAGTATGAGAAAAATTTTTCGGCCAGGGGTGATGCCTCGTTGCCGATTTCTTCAAACTTAAGAAGGTCTTCCGGTTTATAATACGTTTTCTGATCGGCCATATTATCCTCCATGATGATTCATGAGTCCCTTATGCATTTAAAGGACCCACCTGTTCCGGGAAAAATGCCGGTCCACTGCTTCCGGCTTTGTAGGGTTTCAGCATCTCAATCCGATCTTCACAGGTCTCGCAGGCATGGAGGATTGGGGTCAAGAAAGCCCAACAGAGCTCCACCCCGTCCTGCCTCCAAAAAAGCATGTGGTCCCCCAATATACAATCGAGGAGCACCTTTTCGTAGGCTTCCATCAAGGGGCCTGAGTAATTCTGGCGGTAATTAAAATCCATAGTTATGGTCTTGAGATTTATCTTTGCCCCTGGAGTTTTGGCTTGAAAAGCCAACGATATTTTTTCATCGGGATAGATGCCGAGTGTCAGGCGGTTGGCCGCGATTTCTTTCCCGAGAATTTGGCGGAACATGGAATGAGGCACCATCTTAAACTGGATGGCCACCTCGGTCAACTTCTCAGACAACCTTTTTCCTGAAGTGAGATAGAAAGGCACACCCTGCCACCGCCAGTTGTCGACGAATATTTTAAGAGAGGCGTAGGTGGGGATAAGAGACTTGCGGCTTACTCCCGGTTCCTCCCTGTAACCGGCCGCTTCTTTTCCGTCCGCAACGCCTCGAGTATACTGACCCAGGATTATGAATTCATTCAGATTATCCACCGGAAAAGGCCGCAAAGACCTGAACACCCGAACCTTCTCGTCGCGGACCCGGTCGGCCTCAAAGGTTGAAGGCGGGTCCATGGCCGTCATAGCCAGAAGCTGCATCATGTGGTTCTGGAACATGTCCCTCAGCACCCCGGCCTGTTCGTAGTATCCGGCCCTGTGTTCCACTCCCAGGGATTCGGCCGCCGTAATCTTTACGTAATCAATATATCTTCTGTTCCAGATGGGCTCAAAAACAGCGTTGGCAAAACGAAACATAAGCACGTTCTGGACGGTCTCTTTGGCCAGGTAATGATCGATTCTGAATATCTGATGCTCATCAAAATATTCATGAAGACTTTGATCGAGGCTCATGGCCGTTTCCAGGTCTCGGCCGAAGGGTTTTTCTACTACGATTCTAGACCAGCCGTTTCCGTCTTCTCCCTCAGCGGCCAGACCGGCCCGGCCTATCATTTTAACGGAAACCTGGTAAAGAGAGGGCGGAACAGCCAGGTAAAAAATCCTGTTTCCCCCGGTCCCGGAATTTCGATCCAACTCCCTGAGGTACCTAGCCAGCGCGGAATATGAAGAAATATCATCGTAAAGAATAGGCCGGTAATGAAGTTGTCCCGCAAAATCAGCCCACGCGGCTTCGTTGAAACCCTCGCGCGCCGTCATGGTCTCGCGCATCCTCATCCGAAACTCATGGTCACTCATAGTGGTCCGGCCCGTGCCTAAGATCTGGAGAGGCCGTTTAAAGGCCTGAGTTAAACTGAGGCTGTACAAGGCCGGTATTATCTTTCTGACCGTCAGATCTCCGGAAGCGCCCAGAATAACAATAATGCATGATTCGAGAGCTTCTTCTCCCGGATCCAAGTCTGCCGGAGTAATCCGCTCTTCGTTTCG
>JAZGHI010000502.1:0-2175 GCA_036480955.1 Candidatus Adiutricales bacterium | reverse complement strand
CGGGTCATCGGGGTCAAGGCCGAGCAGAAGGGCCGTCTGATTCACATCAAAGCCCGACGAGGTGTCATTTTGACCTGCGGCGGATTCGAGGCTGACGAGGATTTGAAGAGTCAATTCTTCCAGGGGCACTCGATTCGAACGGCCGCCTTTCGCGGAAACACCGGCGACGGCATCCGCATGGCCCAGGAGGCCGGGGCCGCCTTGTGGCACATGTGGAATTTTCACGGGTCCTACGGACTCCACCACACCGATCCCAAGTACCCTTTTGGCCTGAGACTGAGGCGATTACCGGACTGGCTTCCGGGCCGGAAAATGCCGCCCGGCGTCGAGATGGCCTGGATCGTCGTCGATCAGTTCGGCCGTCGGTACATGAACGAATACCCGCCCTATGCCCACGACGTCGGCCACCGGCCCATGCAGCATTATGACACTCCGACTCAGACTTTCCCCCGCATCCCCTCCTATTTAATCTTCGATGAAAAAGGCCGAAAACGATATCCCATGGTAATGCCCACATTCAATGACCCGGACGTGTTTTACGAATGGAGTGAAGACAATCTAGCTGAAGTCGAACTCGGTATTTTAAAAAAGACCGAAAGCGTTGAGGACATGGCCCTGGCAATGAACCTGGACCGGGAGGTCTTGAAGGAAACCATTGATCGGTGGAATCGATTTTGCGCCGCAGGCTCGGACAATGACTTCGGCCGGCCGATGGAGACCATGGTTCCCATTCAGGAGCCGCCTTTTTATCACGGCCGGCTCTGGCCCGTAGTCTCCAACACCCATGGTGGTCCGGTGCACAATGAACACTGGCAGGTTCTGAACGCCTTTGGGGAGGTGATCCCGGGTCTGTATGAGGCCGGTGAGCTAGGGGGGATTTTCGGGTTTCTGTACCTGGCCGGGGGGAATCTGGCTGAGTGCTACATCGGCGGCTGGACGGCCGGACGACACGTTGCGCAAAATGAACCCTGGTAATATGACTGTCTCACCGAGCCCTGAACATCCCGGTTGGCGCACCGTCCAGGGTTCTGTGATTAACAAGACAAAGATCGAAACATCTAATCCATCTTCTGTTTTTTGACAGGTTTAATAGCAGGGTTGAAACCTTTTGCCTTGCCGGAGGCTGTCTGGATCAACGAGCCTTCGACAGATCAAGTTGTAGCCTAATTTATGACTAGGAGTGTCTCATTTTTATTAACATATTCCTGTCTTTGCCGCATAAGTCAGGAAAAATAGGGAGGGTGTTATGAAAATCAGGTCCAGAAAAATAAAGTGGCTGATTTTAGTCTGTCTGACCATCAGCATTGTATTCATTTTTGGTTCGGGGACGATTATCAGAGCCCAGGAAGAGGAAAAATATCCAACCTGGAAAGAATGGGGAGAGAAATACTGGCCCACGAAGCCAGTGCGTGGCGGTTATTTAAGAAGGGCCGCCACCAGATACGTGGGCATGATGAATCCTAACCATTGGCCTGTCGGCGATTGGACGACTCATTACTATATCTTTGATAAACCGATATTCCGAGATGGCACTTATAAGGCTAATGTACCCTGGCTAGCTGAATCATGGGAGTTCCTCGATCCATACACAGTGATTATGAAATTTCATGAAGGTGTCACGTTTCATGACGGTTCTGAATTTAGTGCTGAAACGGTCAAGTACCAGGTCGAATGGATTCTCGATAAGAAGAACGGAGCCTGGTCAAAGGCCTATTTAAGAAACCTGAAATCAACCGAAGTTCTGGATAAATATACTATTAAATGGTCATTTAAGAACAAATGGGGCGCTTTCTTGGATACTATGCCCGCAGGTGTTGTGGGGATGCAGCTTTCAGCCAAAGCCCTGGCCGGGGATTCCGTGCTTAGGGAACTGAAGTCTTTTAATAAAAAAGCGGCCAAGGCCCGCAAAAAAGCAGACCGCCTAAAGAAAAAGGCGGCAGCTGGAACTGAAAAAGAAAAAACTGCGGCAGCCAAGGCGGAGAAAAAAGCGGCCAAGCTTGAAAAAATGGTAAAGACCGCGGCAGCGACGGCTAAGGACGCTAAAAATTTTGACACGAATCCTGTTGGTACTGGAAAATACATGCTTGAAGAGGCCAGACCCGGCAATTTTGTCAAGCTAAAAAGGAATCCTAACTGGTGGTTCGGAAAGTCTATCGGCCATCCGGACATGCCTTA
>JAZGHI010000501.1:0-2260 GCA_036480955.1 Candidatus Adiutricales bacterium | reverse complement strand
CTCCACATCTGAAAAAAAGTTTTAGCCTGTTTGAATACGCCTCGCCATTATAAAGTGCTGAACCACTCAGTTTTTTGCAGTCGGAAAAAGGGGCAGCCCATTTTGATAGCCGGTAGAAAAATGGACCAGAACCCAGAGTCTGCTTCCCGGCTGAGCACCAAATTTTTATAGTAATCTTGGGATAAAAAGAATTAGAAACACCCAGAATTAGAAACACCCTATATGTTCGTTGATTCAGCTGTCAAGTATTATCTTTAAACATTTGGTGATAAGGCATTGCTTTTAACGAGAAGGACTATAGGGAAATTCCCGTTATGAGTCAAGGAAATAGGAACCACAATATCCGTGGCATCTGGCTGGATTGCAGTTCGGAAGTTCTTCATGAATATGGGTTGAAAAATGACCGGAACTTCAAGTGACCTGCCCCCCAGAACCTGATCCAAAAATTAATCAGGTGGCGGAGTTTGTCGAATAAGGGTAGTGACCTAACGATTCAACAATCATTATCCTATCCTTCGCTTCCTGTCATCCCATTATTTTTAACAATACCGTTAAAAGGTTAAATCTCAACACCTGTGATGCCAATTGTATATCATAAGGATTCGAGCAATCCCAAACCCACTGATATCTCCAACATATCAGCGCTGACTCCTGGTTACAGATATCTGCCATATATAACAAGCTTGAATCTGGAATTTTTTCATTTCGCTCATGGATAATCAGGGTTTTTATTTGGGAATTTTTACGCTGTTATGCTCTGCCCATACTGATAAATATCACTTCGAACAGAAACGTAATATCTAATAATTACGAACACTTGCCTTAGAGATCGTTGTGTCCCGGCACCTCTCCCGAGAAACCAGGTTATCATCGTAGGGGCACGGCCAATAATGCTATGCCCGGCATAGGCGGGATAGCATTTAACTGTTTTTGCGTTTGCAGTGCAAACGCTCTACCCGTGCCTCTACCCTTTTTCTTTTTAAATGATCCCTGGCTTGGCTCCCGCCGTAAATGAGTTTGCCTCTTGTTTAACCCCGCCCTTGTCTGGTACACTCCGGGACGATTTTATAGATACATCGGATAGCCACGGACGGAGAGAGAATCTCTTTAATATTTAATATTTAATTTTATTAAATCCCCCCCCGAGCTATTCAAAGGAGCTGAAAAAGGAGAAGTAAAGTGAAGATCGTGGTGTTAGTCAAACAGGTTCCGGTCTCGGACAATGTCAAGATGAACGAGGAAACCGGGACCATGATCAGAGAAGGGGTTGAGGCTGAACTCAATCCCCTTGATTTGTACGCGGTGGAAGAGGCCATCCGGCTTAAAGAGAAGGCCGGCGATGGGGTCGAGATCAGTGTCATTTCCATGGGTCCCCAAAAAGCGGTTGAGGCTATCAAGAGCGCTTTGGCCCTCGGGTGCGACAACGGCTTCCTCCTTACCGATAAAAAATTCGCGGGGTCAGATACCTGGGCCACGGCCTACGCCCTGTCCCAGGGCATTAAGAGGGCCGCCAATGATTTCGACATAATTTTTTGCGGCGAGCGGGCCACGGACGGAGAGACCGGTCAAGTGGGCCCTGAAGTGGGGGCCTTTCTCGAACTGCCCGTTCTGACCTACGTCAGTAAAATAGAGGAAATCGGTGACGGAAAGATAAAGGCTCACCGGGCCGTGGAAGGCGGGCATGAGGTGGTCGAGTCCCCTACCCCGGTTCTGGTAAGCGTGGTCAAAGAGATCAACGAGCCGCGGATGCCCAACCTCAAAGGGAAGATCAGGGCCAAAAAGATTGAGATACCGGTCCTTGGAGTTGACGATATCGAGGCGGACCCAGCCATGATCGGGTTGAAAAACTCGCCTACCCGGGTGGTGAAGGCCTTTCGGCCGCAGGTAGGACGAAGCGGTGAGATCGTCCGCACTGAAGATGGTCTGGATAATGCCGTGGACGGTCTTGTTGATTTTCTGGCAAAAAAAGCCCTAGTTTGAGAGGACGGTAATGGAAGCGAAACTGGACGATTTTAGAGGTGTCTGGACCCTGGGTGAAGTCAGGAACGGGGAGATACATCCCATTTCCTACGAACTTCTGGCCTGGGGTAGAGACCTGGCCGATAAATTAGGGGTAGAACTGGCCAGCGTGGTTATCGGCCACGATATCAAGGATAAAGTTAAGGAACTGATAGCCAGGGGCGCGGATAAGGTCTTAGTGGTGGATAATCCCGCTTTGGAGTATTTTCGGGCCGATCCTTACTCAAAAATACTGACAGCC
>JAZGHI010000500.1:0-2152 GCA_036480955.1 Candidatus Adiutricales bacterium | reverse complement strand
AGAACCGCTAGGAGTGTTTGCATTTTCATATTACCAGATATAATCGGTATACATGGGGCGGGAGAGTAACTCTATCCGCCCTCTGTCTCAACGGCGGCCCTCAAAAAAGCCAGTATCAAGGGGTGAGGTTTGGCCGGGCTTGAGGCGAGCTGCGGCAGAAAGAGCGTGGCTAAAAAGAAGCGATGATTCGGCAGTTCCACAATTCTCGCTTCACCACCGGCGTCCCTCCCGGTGATCTTTAATTCCCCTTTGCTCATCTCATCCTGATAGGAATCATTCAGACCGTAACTGCAGTTGAACCGTTCTTCCGTTTCATTAGCTGCATAGATTTGAGAGGCTGACGAACCCGGCGTGATGTATATTTTTTGGGTTTTGCCCGCCAGCGAGGCCGTCAGCCTGCTGATGAAAGGATTTATCAAAGCTGGATTTATTTCCTCGAAACCGGCGTCTTCAATCCCTATGACGTTCCGGGCATACTCTACCAGAGCATGTTGAAAGCCGCTTCAGGTGCCGAGAAACGGCCGATCATGTTCCCTGGCATAGCGGATGGCGTTTAAGGCCCCGTGTGTACTTTTAAAGGGACCGCCGGGAGCGCACAAAAAGGCTCCAAAGCTTTCCAACTCCTTAAGGTGAGTTTTGTCAGCCAGTGAATCAGTGGGCAGCCAGATACTGTCAGCCGTCAATGACAAGCATTCAGCCGCGTGCTTAAGAGCTTCGTTAGTGGCCAGGTGAGATTCTCTGGTCCGGTCGTAATCACCGATTATGCCTATTCGAATCACGGGACTCATAATATTCTTCTCCGGCGGGCTGTAAATTGTAATCTCCGGAAATACCGGGCCTGTTCTGAATTCAGACCCGCGGTGGACTCAGCCGGGTGATCATGAACGTGGCCACAATACTCAGTCCAATAAAGACCACCCATAACGGATAATAGGTATCCAGGTTGTCAAACACCCAACCAGCCATTACCGGACCTATGATACCGGCTATCGAACCAACACCCATGGTTATTCCCAGAATCTTGCCGTATGAGGCTGAACCGAAATATTCACGCAGGATAGAGCCTCTTATAATCATGGCCCCTCCGAAACCGGGGGCAAAGACGAGGAGAAAAATAATAAGTGAAACCGTTCCGGAAATGAAGTTGGCGAATAGAAGCAGGCCAATAGTCATGAGAATGTATGATCCAACCATGACCTTCTTTTTTGAGAAAATATCACCCATATAACCGAATCCGATCCGGCCGATAATGCTAAAAACAGCCAGGCCCCCGGTCGCCAGGCCCGCGGTTGTCCGGGATATGCCCAGACTGCCCAGGTAAGGCATCACGTGAAGGATAATGGCCATGACGATCATCATGCGAATTCCTTCGCCGATATTTAAGTACCAGAAATTCGAGTCCTGCATGGCGTCCATGAAAGTGATGTCCTCGTCTTCTTCATTCGGGTCTGGATCTATATCCTCGATCTTGGCCCCATCCGGGAGCAGGCCGTATTTCTCGGGTTTGCCGCGGAAAATAAAAGACAGGAGGATACCTACCACCCAGGCCGCGAGACCGAATATAAGGAGTGTCCGCCGCCATTGGAGATGGTCGATCATATAGACCACCAGCGGCACTAATACTCCACCGAACCCGAAACCGGAAGCGGCCAGACCCAGGGCCAGGCTGACCCGCTCCTTGAACCAGGTGGCCACGGCGGTCATAATTACCACGCTGGTGCATCCGCCTGCCCCAAAACCCAGGAGCAGAAAAGCAATATAAAAAGTTAACAAGGAGTTAGTAAAGGACAGGAGGATCATACCTAATCCCACGATCATCATGCCTGAAAATATGATTATCCTGGAACCGAACCGGTCAACCAGAACGCCTACCAGCGGGGAGAATATGCCCATTTCCAGGCCCCGCAGGGAAGTGGCTATAGATATCTGGGTATAACTCCAGCCGAATTCACTGGCCAGGGGCTCCATAAAAGCCGTAAAACTGTAAAATACCGTCCCGGCAATAAAGAGGCCGTTGAGAAAGCTGGCCAGGACGATCCACCATCCGTAGAAAATGGTCATGAAGTACTTTCTAGTGCCCGTCCGGAAATGGTTATTTTCCCCAATCTCTTTGTTGGACGAAAAAAATTATCCTCGGAATATCAAATATATG
>JAZGHI010000499.1:0-3325 GCA_036480955.1 Candidatus Adiutricales bacterium | reverse complement strand
GTATCCGAGCTACCAGTGGTATGTCTGGGGGTTTATCGGGCTGGCTTTTCGCGGGATTGAAGGCTTGAATGAAAAGGCAGGTTCCTAAAACCAGGGAGTATTTGTATTTACCCGTATTCTCAAAATTTTAAAATCAATTGGCTAAAATCAACAAGGTCCTCTGCTATATTATTCTGAACAATGGCTCAACCCTGATTATCAGTGATCAGGTTTCATGCCTCTAGCCCGCGCCAGACGGCTTTTTATAAAAGTGAATAGATGCCCCCGGACTATCCCTTAAAAAAAATCAAATTCCGCTCGCAAGCTATGGGGAATTAAGGGATCGAACATCAGCATAACGTTATCTCACCCATTTTCCGGTGTCCCTGTAATTCCCCAACTTCCGAGTACATATCAGGCGGCAGCTCGCTGCTCCAACTGCTCTGCCGGGTATCTGGCCTTCACGACGAGAGCTACCCTCGGGTACAGATTTTTCCCCTCGGGAGGCTTACGCAGGGTGTCTTTTTCTTCCAGAACTTTAAACCTCTGGTAAGCCGTAATCCATCTGGAGAGATCCTGGAAGACAAAAGAGCCGGCCGGACGAAACGTAACCGTTCGAGTCTCGCGATCAACCGTGCCTCGGTCGATTAGCATCAGTTTGATGCTGTAAGGCGCCGGAGTAACCGCATCAAATTCCTTGGACATGACCCTTAGGTGACGCTTTCCGACCGAACCTCTCTGAATACCGACAACTCTGGCCCGGGCTAGAAAATACTTATTTCCATCAGGCATTTCCAACTGATCCGTAGCCGTAGGCAGGGTAAACCGTGCGCAAATCACCTGGCCGTATTGGATCTTCAAGTCCTCGCCTTTGGCCGTGAAAGTAACTTTCATACCGCCAGCGCTTATGTCTGTGATCCTAGCCTCATGGAGCGGCTTAAAACCGCGTGCGGTCATGGTTTTTCCCACACTGGGCGGATCCAGGAGGTCCACGTCAAAGGCAAATTTTCCCAAAGGTCTTACCCGGTGGTGCTGCCTTTTCTGATCTTTGGAGATGTAAGCCGGTATAACCAACCGGATAAGGGTGACGGTTCGGCCGCAAAAAAGGCCGCGGGTAATATTTTTGGATACTGTGTCGAACTGATAAAATTCATCGCTCTCCCGGGAGGTACACCTGAAATTCACCCGAAGTTTACGATTGTTGAAGTTCTGGCCGAGAATCATTGGTGAATCGCATTCCACCTCAATCAGGTTATCCTGGCTGATCCCAAGAATCGGGCACTTGAATGATTCCCGGTAATCATCTTCATCCACCTGAATTTCATAAAGAGACCGCAAGTCATTGGAACGCTCAAGCAGATTGATGATTTCCCGCCGGTCCGTAATCCTATTCGCTCCGGTCCGGCCGAATCCATCATCAACCTCAGGTCTTAACCATACCCTGAGCAGGAGAGCAACGACGATCAAGACCGTAAATACCAGCAATGTATACAGAAGTTCACTCCAATACATAGCGAAACCGTTTGAGCCAAAGCCCTCCCGAAAACTGGATACCATTCGATTGTCGTTCAGAGCCCGTCCCTGTATAGAGTTTGTCCTCCATCTACTATTCTCATTGAAACCGCCGGCCGCGGCCGATGTTGGAAAGACCGTGCTAAAAAGGCTTAAAACCAGCACCGTCACACAGATCAAAGTTAACAGTTGAACTTTTACCGACCTTACTTTAAACATGCTCTCTTTTCTCAATATAATATCCCCTCCTTAAAATTTATGTTTGGTTAACCTCACTATTAAATGGCCCTTATTTAAAAACTCCTCCTTTAGAACAATCGGTCGTTTTTAAAAGGATGGTAAACGAATTTTGGCATAATCCACCTTCACCACTCAGGGGTGGTTTAAAAAAGGAGTCGATACCCTTAATTAACCGGTGGCTGCCGGTTTGAATCCCTATTCATTGGCCCGAACCGCGAGAGGGCAGACCAACTCTTAATCGCTGAGCACAGAATCATCACCATACAATTTCCACTGTTTTTTCAGGAACTTATAGTTAAATCCCCCCCGGATCTGGCAGATTGAAATCAATAGAAAAAAATATCGCAAGTTCCAGGAGACTGTGCTCAAATACTGTAACTTTAAGACATCAGTTGAAAAAAACGCCCAATTTAAGATTATATTACGCTAGTTAGATCAAATTAGTCAAATAAGAGCCTAACGTGAGACCGGCGAGGAGTCCCCATGAACATATTGTCTGCCATCGACGAGATAGAAGTCTCCCTTAATAAAAGTTGAAGTGTTTGTTACTCCATGCCATCATTAAGGGGTTGAATGTTATATTCTTCGGCGAGTTATCCTGATTCATCTCAAGAGAGGAACAAAATGGTAAAAGTTTTACTCGATACTGACATCGGCAGCGATATAGACGACGCCGTCTGCCTGGCTTACCTGCTGGCCAACCCTGAATGCGAGTTAATGGGTATAACCACTGTTTCCGGTGAACCGGTCAAACGGGCCTCGATGGCCAGCGTCCTCTGCATGGAGGCCGGTAAAAGCGTTCCCATTTATCCCGGAGCGGAGAAACCCTTCCTGACTCCATTATGGCAGACCGAAGCTACACAAGCTTCTGCCCTGGATAAATGGAAACATGAATCGAACTTCCCCGAGGGGCAGGCGGTGTCTTTCTTAAGGGAAACTATCAGAGAAAACCCGGGGGAGATAGTTCTCCTGACAATTGGCCCGCTGACCAATGCGGGGCTGCTGTTTACTCTCGACCCTGAGATCCCATCGCTTCTGGGCGGATTTTATATGATGTGCGGAATTTTTACGAATCGTCTGCCGGGCGTAGGGCCTCTGGAATGGAACGCCCTCTGTGATCCCTACGCCACGGCCATGGCCTATCGGCACCCGGTGAAAGTCCACCGGTCAGTGGGCTTGGACGTTACCTGCCAGGTCTCCATGAAGGCCGGCGATGTGAAGGACCGGTTCACGCATCCCCTTCTTAAGCCTGTTCTCGATTTTGCCTACGTCTGGTTTCAGCATACCGATCAAATCATTTTCCACGATCCCTTGGCCGCCGCCGCCATATTTGATGAAAGGATCTGTAAATTTACACCAGGGAAGGTTGAAGTGGAACTGGCTAGTAAAAAGCTACGCGGCGTAACCCATTTTAAAGCGGAAGGTGAGGACCATGAAGTGGCTCTTGAAGTTGACCCCCAACGATTTTTCGATCACTTTTTTGGTGTACTGAATTGATGATATAATTAACAGGACCACGGGGTATAGGCGTGGTCTGGATCGACAAAATGCCGCTGATCTGTACCAGCATTGGTTGTCGTAAAAAGCCATAGCC
>JAZGHI010000498.1:0-10883 GCA_036480955.1 Candidatus Adiutricales bacterium | reverse complement strand
GAAAACGCGCGCGAATATACAACGTTACATCCGCGTTGCGGAACTGCGTTTATATTAATCGTACTGATTTTAAGCATACTGATTTTTTCTACGGTTTTTCCTTTGATCAGCTCAGCAGATCAAGAGAGGGGCTGGATGATAAACATATTATATGTTTTTATAAAAATCCTCCTGATGATGCCCATTGCGGGTATAGCTTACGAATTCAACAGGTTTGCCAGCCGTCATATGGACCGGACCCTTTTAAAATTGGCGGTCTTGCCCGGCCTTTGGGTGCAAAAATTAACGACAAGAGAACCCACAGACGACCAGGTCGAGATCGCTATTATAGCACTGAAGAAAGCGTTAGCCATCGAGGACGCGCAGCAAGCGTAAAAAAAATAAATTATGTTTGAAGACATGGAACAGGTAGAGGCAAGGTTCGACCAACTCGAGGTCGAGTTGGCACAGCCTGAACTTCTCAAAGATCAGGAAGCCTATCAGAAAATTACCCGACAGCACTCGGAACTATCCAAAGTTGTCACCACCTATCGCCAGTTGAAAAAAATGAGGGCCGAAAAGGAAGAAACCCAGGGCCTTCTGGACGATCCAGACGTGGATATGCGGGAGATGGCTGAGGCGGAGTTGTCTGAAATCGGTCGCGCCATCGAGAATCTTGAGAAGGAATTGAAGGTCCTGTTATTACCGAAGGACCCCAACGACGAGAAGAATATTCTTCTGGAGATAAGGGCCGGAACAGGTGGGGAGGAAGCAGCGCTCTTTGCCGCGGATCTTTTCCGGATGTACAGCCGTTATGCGGAGAAAAGGAAATGGCGCTCTGAAGTTATGAGCATGAATTCCACCGGCTCAGGCGGGTTTAAAGAAATCATTGCCGCCATAGAGGGTGACCGGGTCTATAGCCAATTGAAATTCGAGAGCGGGGTTCATCGTGTCCAACGCGTTCCCACTACAGAATCACAAGGCCGGATTCACACTTCCGCCGTTACCGTGGCCATTTTACCCGAGGCCGAGGAGGTTGAGGTGGAAATACGTCCGGAGGAGATAAAAGTCGATGTTTACCGCTCATCCGGTCCCGGCGGCCAGAGTGTGAACACCACGGACTCGGCCGTTCGTATCACCCACTTAAAGACAGGTCTGGTAGTGACTTGCCAGGACGAAAAGTCCCAGCATAAAAACAAGGCCAAAGCGCTGAAGGTTCTTCGAGCCAGATTACTGGATATAAAACTCCAGGAACAGCAGGAAAAAATCTCCGAGGACCGTCGTGTACAGGTTGGAACCGGTGACCGCAGCGAACGTATTCGAACCTACAACTTCCCCCAGGGCCGTATGACCGACCATCGGATCGGTCTGACACTCTATCGCCTGGAAGAGATCATGGAAGGCGATATCCAGGAAATAATCGAGGCCCTGGCCACACATTATCAAGCCGAAGCCTTAAAAACCCTTTGAACGGGCAAAACCATCACGACCTTAGTTCTCAACCCTGGACAATACTGCGCCTTATCCGCTGGACAACGGACTATTTAGCCGATAAAGGAGTCCCCAAACCCCGTTTGGATGCTGAGGTAATGCTGGCCAGCCTCTTAGGGCTCAAACGCGTCGACCTGTATCTAAAATATGACCAGCCTTTAAATCAGAAGGAATTGGCCGGCTATCGGAAGATGGTCCGACGCCGGGCCGACCGGGAACCGGTGGCATATATAGTCGGCCGGAAAGAATTTTTCGGTCTCGAACTCAAGGTCGACCCCCGAGTTCTGATTCCCAGACCCGAGACCGAGCTTCTGGTGGACGAAGCTTTAAGACTGGCCGGTGAAAAATGGTCGGCGCCGGATGGACCAAAAAGCGTCCCTATAAATATAATTGATCTGGGTACCGGTTCCGGGGCCATTGCTTTAGCCTTGGCCGCTCAACTGCCTTCGGCTTCTATCTGGGCCCTCGAGATCTCCGAATCTGCTTTGGAGGTGGCCCGCGAGAACGCCGGCCGATTTGAGAACGGATTGAGAATCAGACTGGCGCAAAGCGATCTCTTTTCGGCTGTGTCAGATCAAGCGGAGTTCTTTCATCTAATTTTGGCCAACTTGCCCTATGTTCCAGAAAAATTCTTTTCCGAAATGGATCCGGATGTGCGAGACTTTGAACCCAGACAGGCCTTGGACGGTGGAGAAGACGGACTGGTTTTTATAAAAAGGGCCATCATTCAGGCCCGGCCGCTTCTTAAGAGCGGCGGCGCGTTGATTCTGGAAATCTGGCATACGTCCGCGCCTCAAATCGAGAAGTATGCGCGTGAATACGGATACGGCGATGTCCGGATAATAAAAGATCCGGCGGGCCATGATCGTGTGGCGGTGCTTATGAAAACTAATGGCGGAGGTTAACCGGTTATGGACGAATTTATTATCGTAGGTGGACAAAGGCTCGAAGGAGAGGTGACCCTGAGTGGAGCAAAAAACGCGGCTTTGGCGATCATGACCGCGGCCATCCTGGCCGAGGGTAACACCATCCTGACAAATGTGCCGGATTTAAGAGATACTAGAACCATCGCCGCTTTGCTGGAACATTTGGGAGCAGAAGTACACTACGAGAGCGGCCAAGCTGAAATTAACGCGGATCAGATAAACAACCTGGTCGCGCCTTATGATTTAGTCAGCCAGATGAGAGCGTCTTTCCTGGTTCTGGGGCCGCTACTCACCCGCTATGGCCAAGCTGAGGTCTCGTTGCCGGGAGGCTGCGCCATAGGGGACCGCCCCATAAATCTCCATCTGGATGGATTAACCGCGATGGGGGCCGATATTTCCCTGGACCACGGCTATGTAAATGCCAGGGCACCGGAAGGACTTCATGGAGCCGATATATTTCTTGATTTTCCCACGGTCACCGGCACGGAGAATCTCCTCTTGGCAGCCACTCTGGCCAAAGGGCGGACTATCATCAGGAACGCGGCTCGGGAACCCGAGATTTCGGATCTGGCCGGGATATTGACTTCCATGGGAGCCGTGATCAAAGGGAGCGGATCGGACGTTATAGTAATCGAGGGAGTTAAATCTCTTAAAGGCGTCTCCTATGAAATCATGACAGATAGAATCGAGGCCGGCACTTTCATGATGGCGGCCGGTATTACCGGTGGCCGAATTACAATACATAAAACACCTACTCACTGTTTGGCCGCGGTTGAAAAAAAACTCAGGCAGGCCGGATTGTCATTTGAGTATGAAGGTAAAGATTCGGTGACCGTAACCGGGCCTTCAAGTATAAGGGCGGTGGATATAAAGACTGAGCCCTATCCGGGTTTTCCCACTGATTTGCAGGCCCAATTTATGGCCTTGATGTGCCTGGCTAATGGGTTGTCCGTTATAAAGGAAACAATTTTCGAAGACCGTTTTATCCATGTAAGTGAACTCGACCGCCTTGGAGCCGAAATACGGTTAAGTGGTAACACGGCCATTATCGAAGGAGTGAGCGGGCTTTTCGGGGCCGAGGTGATGGCCTCAGACTTAAGAGCAAGCGCTTCTCTGATCCTGGCCGGATTGGCCGCTGAAGGGCAAACCGGGTTATCACGGGTTTACCATATTGATCGGGGCTATGAAAAAATCGAGGAAAAATTAACCGCTCTCGGGGCTAATATTCGGCGGATAAAAAAATAGTGAAAAAATCTCCACACTCACTTATGGGGAAAAGTGAGATTATTTGATACCGGCCAGTGACTGGGCGATATTAAAGCAATAGTCACCGATTTTTTCAAAATTACTCAGCATATCAGTGAATATGATGCCCGGATCGATGGTACAGGTTCCGTCCCGGAGACGCATAATGTACTTGGTCCTCATGATTTCACGTAATTCGTCAACGCCGTCTTCCATTTCCCTGGCCTTACCCATAATACTGTCTTCCCTAGGCTTTTTAAGGCAATCCAGGATAAATCCATAAAACTCTACCACCTTTTTAGCTATCTGGTTGAAATCATCAATTCCTTCTTCGGCCAGATCGAGGTCGTTTTCAATCATTTCCTCGATCAATTCAGCTATATTTTCGATAGAATCCCCAATCCGTTCGATGTTGTTGGTCATTCTCATCAGAGATGAAATCTGTTTCGAATCTGCCAGGGTTATATCGGACTGGGAGATCTGGACCAAATAATCCATTATCTCACGTTGAAGGACATCGATAGCGTCTTCCCGATGACGCCATTGCCCCAAAGCCTTCAGCTTCCTTTCCGGCAGGGATTTAAAAACCTTTGACATGGATTCTCGGGCAATTTCCCCCATCCTTAGAATTTCCTGCCGGGCCTGCTCGAGGGCCACACTGGATACGTTAAGGAAGCTCTTGTCGAGATATTTTGTCTTGAACAGGTCCATGTCTTCCTCAGCTTCCGCATTGGTCGGCGTCAGCCAATAGGCCGCCTTTAGCAGGAATTTAAGAAAAATGAGAAAAAAGAGGGCGTTGACGACATTAAACATGGTGTGGGCGGTTGCAATGTATCGCGCAATATTCGGCTGTTCACCTCCCACAATCATTTCAGGCGGTCCCATCTGTAATAAAGTGGCTGAAACCCATGTGACCAGGTCCAGGAAAAACGGAAACAGGAGCACGATGTATGTCACACCGAAAATGTTAAACAGAGTATTCGAGCGGGCCGTTCGATGAGCCGCCGGGCTAGCGCCAATGCTGGCGAGTTCCGCCGTGACCGTGGTGCCAATGTTGTCACCCAGGGTTAAAGCCACGGCCCCGGGAAACCCGATCAATCCCTGGGTTGCCAGCGTCATGGTTAAACCCACGGTGGCGCTTGAACTCTGCAGGGCCATAGTCAAAAATGCCCCGACCATGACACACAAGAGCCTTCCGGAAAAAACATCTCCCTCGAAGCGCGTAAAGAAGTCTACGAATGCCGGGGAATCCTTGATGGGAGCCACGCCCATCTTCATGGTGGCCATGCCAAAAAAGAGCAGACCAAATCCCAGTATCACCGCGCCATAATCCAGATAACGCCTGCGCTTGGCAAAAAGTCTCATGAAGGACCCGACAGCGATTACCGGGAGAGCGTAAGCGGTGATTTTAAAAGCGATGAGCTGAGCGGTGATTGTGGTTCCGATGTTTGCGCCTAGAATTACTCCCAGAGCCTGGGAAAGGTTCAACAGCCCGGCGTTGACAAACCCGACCAGCATGACCGTCATAGCGCTCGAGCTTTGGATAAGACCCGTAATCAATGCTCCCGTGAGACAGGCCACGACTCGGTTAGCCGATACGGTCTCCAAGATACGGCGCAGACGATTTCCAGCCACGCGCTGGAGTCCTTCAGACATGGTCTTCATCCCGTAAATGAAGAGCCCTAAACCACCGATTAAAGGAAAGGCAACCTCAGTAAAGATCATGCGTATGTACCGTTGCTGATAATTCTATTTTGAGCTGCATATTTGAGGGGTAAAACCGAATCAGGACTTAGAGTCAGGTTTTTTTTGGACTCCATTTTCATGCCGGGTGTAATAGAGCAGATTAAGGTTAATTTGACAACTTTAAAATGGCAAAAATTTTTTATCGCGGTCAAGTTAAGGCCCTTTTTCAGGCTGAGTACAAAAAGTCTTTTTAAAGATTTATTTCAACAAGCAGACCGGCGCACTCTTGTTTTTCACCATTCTGTTTGAGCAATCTTTTTAAAAATGCAAAACGTATTGTATCAAAGATAATTTTTCGGCACTCGGATATGGTATTGCCACCAGAGCAGAAAGACGTTGCGGAATCTGTACCTGGCCTCATCAAAGAGGTTAAATTTACTCGGCCGGTAATCCTCGCAGAAGACCGGAATCTCAACCGCGGTTTTCCCGTCTTTTTGGGCGTGGTAGATAATGTCCAGGACATAGGAAGTACCATCATCGATACGGTCCAGATATTTTAGTATCACCTCGCTGTGGTATCCTTTAGCCGCTATAGAGTAATCCTTATAGGGCAGTCCGACCAGTAAACGGACCGTTAAAATGAAGGCCGTACTTCCCGCCATCCGCCAGAAAGACCGGCTTTGAGACCCCATTTTTTTTGATCCCACCACGATCTGGTAGTTACTTAACAAGTCCAGAGCCCGGGGGATGAAGTTCAGATCAATGGAGAGGTCCATGTCCAGGGAGATAATTTGATCAAAAAGGGCTTTGCTTACGCCTCGGGAAAAGGCCCGGCCAACACCTCTGGCCGGAATCTCGAAAAACCGGACCTCCTCTATAGTCCGGTCAAGGTGCCGCCCGATTTCACCGGTGCTGTCGGTAGAGCCGTTACTTACGATGATTATCTCGAAAACCCGTCCGAGTTTCCGCAGGTAGTCCAGCAATCGCAAGGTGTTGGCCTCGATAATATCCTGCTCATCGATTACGGGTATCAATACGGTCAGGCCTGATTTCATCGCATGAATTCCCAGAAAAGTTTTAATAAACCCAACTTATCCTTAAGAGTACCTTCCTTCAATCTCGACAACAGGTAGGTGGGCCGAAGATAAAAATTCAGGTAGGCACGCCGTACCATCCTGCCCAACTGAGCAAAATCATGCTCCCGATCCAGGCATACCGGAAACGGGTTCTGGCCGTCACTGAGAAGCCCCATCTCTGTCCCGGGGTATGGCGCGGCCACGTGGAAAGAAGCAAAGGAGGGATTTAACTCCCGGGCGGCGGCAATGGTTGCCCGGCGGTCGCTCTCTGTCTCCCCTGGAAGCCCCATGAGAAAAAAACAGGTTGTGTTTATGCCCAACCGCCGGCAGTGCTCCAATACAGTCCTTATCTGCTCAACGGTTATATTTTTCCTTGTCTCCTCGAGCAGCCGGGGAGATCCTGTTTCGACACCGAAGTGAATCAATGCGCAGCCTGCCTTCTTCATTAACTCAAGGAGATCCGCGTCTACCGTATCAGCCCTAGTCTGGCAGCACCAGCGAAAAGAAAATCCTGATTGTAAAAAATTACGGCAGAGCTCTGACGTAAATTCACGGTCAAGTCCGAATTCCAGGTCGATAAAGTATATATTTTTCGCCCCGTGCCGAACAAGAACCTCTTCTACTTCAGACAGGACTGAATTTAAAGGTTTGGTCCGCATCCGGGAACCATACATGGTCTTGAGACAGAAGGTACAGCGAAAAGGACATCCCCGGGAAGTCTCCAGCAAGGCCAATCTTGGCCCGAGAAGCTCGTATCTATAGTCAGTCAGATCGAGAAGCTCGTACCTGGGTGAAGGAAATTGGCTGAGGTCCTGGAGGGGATGGTCAGGCTCGTGTACAATCTGGCCCGAGTCAAAATACGATGTGCCGTTCAGGCCGTGAGGATAACCGCCGGCCTCCACAAGTTCGAGTAACGCCGTTTCCGGTTCTCCTCTGATCAGGACACCGGCGTTTGTTTTCTTTAACATGAGTTCCGGGTGCAAGGTGCCGTGTACTCCGCCCAGGACCAATTTCCCTGATGGTAAAATCCGGGCCAGCCCGACAAGCGATTCCCAGTTAAGATCCGGACATTGCCACCGGTCCAGGGGTGTGGACTGAAGAAATATCAAGTCAAATCCTTCGGCTGTTTTTGCTATTTCTTCCGGAGTTTTTTCCACGGCCCGTGCGTCGATTAGGGAGACATGGTGGCCGCGTTCATCGAGCATGGCCCCGGCAATGAGCAGATCAAGCGGCGGCCAGGCCCGTTTATAACGCCTGGACCCTATACGGGATTTACCGAGGTTTGGATTGATTAACAGTACGTTCATGGTTGATTTTTCAGGTTTAGCTCTGCCAGGGCCTTCCTAGAGTAATCCGCCCAACGTGTGCCGGAAAATTCGTCAATAACTCTCCGGTGGTGTTTTAGTGCCTTCTCATTCTCTCCCAGGCGTTGATAAATCAGGCCCAGGTGATAAAAAGCCTCGGCGGAATAACTTCCATCCGGAAAATCGTCCAGTAAACTGCGGAAATAGTATACGGATTGTTGCCAGTTCTCCGCTTTAAACAGGGAAACAGCCGCGAAATAAGCGGCCTGCTGCCCCAGCTCTGTTTGTCCGGAATCCTGGTAAACTTGCCGGAAAATTTTAAAGGCGTCCGTAAAACGGTTCTGGTCGAAAAGGGTATGGGCTTTCTGATAAAGACCGCTGGGACCATAAATCTCGCTAAGGCGCTGACCAGCGAATTCGGACCATCTCGTTTCCGGGAAATCATTTTGAAGCCGGTTAAACAGCTCGCGTGCTTCGTCAAGCCGGTTCATCCTCTGATAAGAAAGCCCCATGTGATAGAGGGCTTCAGCCAAAAGACGGCTCTCAGGATATTCCTCCGGAAAACGGTTCCAGGCGGAAACAGCTTGTTCAAAGAGTTCCTGCTTGAAATAAGACAAGGCCAGGTGGTGCAGAGTCTGGTCGATGATTGGTGAAAGAGGAAATTTTTCTGCGGCCTTTTTGAAAATCTCCTGAGCTTGTTGGAATCTGTCCAGTTTGTATAGTTTCAGCCCCCGATTGTAAAAGACAGTCGGGTCTTGATGATGGACCGCAAATATTAAAAAAAGAACTATACAGACGGCCAGAATCATTATCCCGCCAAGGAAAAGCTCGGCCCGTAGTGAAACGAGGCGTATCAAAGGGGCCAAAGGCCGGTCAAGAAAAGTAGAAAAATCGGATTTTGTACCGCTGACCCTAGTTAAGATCAGCATGTAAATGGCCAAGGCAACCCCTAGACCGGTGAGGGATAAGCCCAGGTATTCGTACCAGGCCCTGCCAAAATATAGCCGAACCAGCGGCTCGTTTGGAAAAATGAGCATAAAAGCCGGACTCGCGCGCCAGATTCGATCAGCCCCTTCTACCCGCCAGTTTGGATGAAATGAAGCCTTTATCCACAAAGGACGGCCTGGAATAGCACCCTGAATTATGATTTCATTATTTCTGACGGTCTCTTTGATATTCCGGGATGAAGGCAGAGGAAGACGCGGAAGGGATCGAATTCGGTCCGCCATATTTCCCGGATCAAGTATCTCGTGAAACAACCTCCGTTCCTTGTCGGTAACTTTTGATGCAAAAACCAGGGGGACTTCGACGTCGGCCCACCGAAACCATTCAAAGGCATCGTATTTTGGATTGCTTGATAATGCCAGGACAGGCGCAAACCTTGGTTGGACAACGTACTGGTTCAAGTTATTTTTTATATGAAATACGGCGAAGGGTGGGAACCGCTTTTCAAGTTCCAGGCCCGGAATTTTTAACGCCGCCCTCCGGGTCTCATCGGTCACAGTCACATATTGGTTCACGTTAAAAAGCTTCAGATGCGGCAGCGCCCTGGTAAGATCGAATCGGCTGTAGTTATAATTGTGCAAGGGCGATGAATGTATCTTTGAAACCTCGGACTGGATATAGAAAACAAAGGGAGAGGAGAGGCTGGACTGCATGTATAGTCCCTCCAGGGTTGCTCTTCCGGAAAACATGGGCAGGTTTTCAAAAGCTCGGAGACTGCCCACGTCCCTGGTCTCCATAGCGTGCTCGTAGACAATGCGCGGATCAGCGAAGGTGCCGTTTAAATGGTCGTTTAGATCCTTAAACGCCGGCCAGAGGGGTTTATTATCATAGCCGGTGTAGTTCCAATACATCCAACTACTGATTTTTTCTTCGTAATGGGCTATCCAGACTAGGGCTACGAAAGCCAGGGCCAGGATGGCCAGGTGTTTAAGATGGACATTTGCGAGAAGACTGGCCGCCCCGATGGCTCCCAGCAGGAGAACAAATACCTGCCCGAAAGGAATGAATCGGATGTCCACCACACCGATTTTAGAGCCTGTGAGATAAAATAATAAGGCTACCATAACCAGATAAAACATAAAGAGAGTGCGGGTTTCGAAAATCCAGGCGGCACGCTTGAAGCGTAGGAGGCTGATAACCGCTCCGGCCAGGCCAGAACCGACGAAGGGCCATAGAATGGCCGGTATTACCTTCCCCAGGTCGTCGATTATCCAGACAAAATTATATGGGGTGGAATATGGCAGAAGCGCCAGCAAAGGAAGGATCCAAAAAGCCATAAAAAAGAAGGCTAATAAATTTACTTTCAGTATATAGACCAATCGAAAGAGCCAGGATTTGGTAGTAATAAGGAAGAAGCTGACACCGGCTACACAGAAGAGGAGAGCATAACCGTGAGATAATCCCACCAGGGCCAGTAGAAGGGCGTTGGTGACGACTTTGTTTCCCGTTTTAATACCCTGAAAAAATCCGCCTAAATAGACTAGAGCCAGGCTCAGCCCAATTCCGTAGGCGAATTCTCCGGCCAAAGTTGAAGTGATATTCCCACCCCACATCGAATTTGATTCCATGAATAAAAAGGATAGGATAAAGACCATGCCCAGTTCCGGGACAGGTTTTTTGAAGCCGGTTTTCCTCAGGATGTAATAAACGGCCAGGGGAAGGCTGAATACACCGGCCAGGCTGACTATCTTGAAGGAAACGGTGAGAGGGATAGCCAGACTTAGCAGGACCATAATAAAGAAGGGCAGTGGGAAATAGAATTGAAACAGAGGAAAACCGGCGTAATTCCCCGGCTGCCAACCCATGATCCTGCCTTGAGGCAGTATGTGGTCCTTGAGATAAACAGCTGAGAAGTAATGACTGGCCGTATCCCCCCCGGTGGTCAAGGTATCACTGAAGATCAAGCCTGGTTTTAAGAAGCTGAAGAGAAAGAAGTAGACGAGCAAAAACAATCCGGCCTGAGCCAAATGATTAAGATTTAGATTTTTAAGGCGGTTTACGGTCAATACTTTATCTCTCCACCGCCCCCGTGCGCTTTAAGAACTGGGATAGAATGGCAATGGCCCCTAAAATAAGACCGAGTGTTAAAAACAGCCATCTTCGTTCTTTAAATATGTTCTCTCCCTTTATCACGTTTACCTTACTTTCCGTGACGCCGCTAAAGTGCCGTC
>JAZGHI010000497.1:0-5024 GCA_036480955.1 Candidatus Adiutricales bacterium | reverse complement strand
GTATCGTTAATATATCCTTCCCGATTCTAACCAGGGAACTGAACGCGGAACTCACCACCGTCGTCTGGGTGACTCTGGCCTATAACCTGACCAGCACCAGTCTGATGCTCATCCTGGGACGTATCGGCGACATGATAGGCCGGAAGAGAATCTTCACCACCGGTCTTTTGATTTTTTCCGTGGGACTGGCCGCCTGCGCCGTTTCCCTCAGCATCACTCAACTGATCTTTTTCAGGGTCATCCAGGCCCTGGGCTCGGCCATGATCGTGGCTTGCGGTACGGCCATTATAATCGAGTCATTCCCCGAGAATGAACGGGGTAAGGCCTTGGGATTAGCGGCCGTGTCCGTATCGGCCGGTTTCATCACCGGCCCCATTCTCGGCGGGATTTTACTGGACTGGCTGAACTGGCGCTCGATTTTTTACGTTCGGGTGCCTATCGCGCTGCTGGTCTTTGTAATCTCTTTTTTCATCTTGAAGAAAGACAAAAAAGAAGTCGGGCGGATACGCCTGGATCTCGTCGGCACGGTGCTTTCATCAGCCAGCCTGGCCTTTATAATGCTGGGGGTCAGTCAGGCCAGGCGCTTCGGTCTTGGCTCGCCCCTCATTCAAGCCGTTTTGGGCCTTGGGATTCTGGGTTTCGTCCTTTTCCTGACAGTTGAACGCCGGGTCAAGGACCCGGTGGTAGATCTGACTCTTTTTAAAAACAGCGTCTTTACTATTTCAATCGCCAGCCTGGCCTGTATTTTCCTGGCCTATCCAACCTACACTCTGGTCATGCCCTTTTATCTTATGCAGGCCGTCGGCCTCACCCCTTCAAAAGTGGGTCTGGTCATGGCCGTTACCTCCATGGTTTCTATTATCATCGGTCCGATCAGCGGTTCCCTGTCAGATAGATTCGGCCATGTACTGTTCGCGTTCCTGGGGGCCTTGTTGACTCTCATCGCCTATTCTCTCATGCTGTGGTTTGATGCCGGGACACAGATTATAACCATCATCCTTATCCTGATGCTTTTCGGCACGGGCACGGGCTTGTTCCAGGCCCCTAACAACAGTTCCATCATGGGCGCGGTCGGACCGGAGCATCTGGGCACGGCCTCGGCTCTGCTGGCCACGGTAAGGCAGGTGGGGTTGTCCCTGGGCATGGCCGTTGCCAGCACTATTTACGCTGCCGGTAAATCGAGTACCCAGGCTGAACTAATCGAGAAGGGTCTTGAATCGGCCGAGGCAGCCAGGCTGGCCATACCGGTCGCCTTCCACCATGCGCTGCTGTTTTCCATCGTCTTCCTGCTCATGGTGGTTATCCTGACCGTTTCAGGCCGATATCTGAGGGAAGGGCATGAAAGACGGCCCTGATAATAGATACTCAACCGGAAGCAGTTTTAAACGGGAAGGAGGATTTAAAGCGGGAAAAAACAGGATACGGTAAGAAAGTAAGCGCGCCGGCTACATGCACGGCCGAAGCCTGGGTCATTACCACGCCCCTGGTAGATCAGCATCACCTCTCATTGCATCGGCTTGCCCTGGACGGCATCGAGATCGTCTTCGAAAAATATGAGATCCATAGGCTCCAGGCCACGGTGAGACTTGAATGGACCAAGGCCGTACAATTGGCCGAGCGCCTGGGATTCGACCTATCATGCGTCATGCCAGTCTTTTCGGTTAACTTATTTCTTTGTCACCCGCCTCAAGGATAAAACCCAGCATGAAGTCGTGGGGCTCTATCCCACGACCGTGAACCGGAACATACTGTCCGATCAAATCATCCGTTTCTCTGCCCTTAACGGAGCCTTCCTCAACGGGAGGACCGTTTTTACGCATGTATACGTTTTATCATGTATACGCAGGAAACGGCAGAGCCCAGTAAATTCTCATCGGCAGAGCCGGTGATTTAACCTTTTTTAATTAGCATTCACTCGAATAACCTCTCAGACTATCCGGATCCATATAGAAAATGTAATAAAAGGGCAGCCCTAGAGATAAAGCTTACATATTTAAGTTATAAAGGTTAGAGGGAATAAACAAGGAAAAATTGAGTGAATCACGTTACCTCACAAAGGCCCTCTTATCCATATCGGATGTTCCGTAAGCAGGCCTTAAGGCTACCACGTTGTAAGTATTTGTAAATAGAGCTATTTTCTTCTCGACTGAAGTTTTCGGTTAAGGGCCTTTCCTGAGCAGGTCTTTCAGAGCGGCAATGATCGTCACGCGGTCTCGGGCTTCCTTACGGGCCAGACGCGGGTTCACACAGACAATGTAACGCTTACCGTCTAAATCGACTTGCTTAACTTTCAGCGGTGCCGGATATTTGGACGATTTGCCTTCTTCGCGGACCTGTGTATAACGTCCCGGCCTGGATAATACCTGCTCACGAATGGCGTCTCATTTTCATTGACATATTCCGCCGGACATATTATGTACTAGCTACAATCAGCCTTATACGGAGCTGCGATCAAAAGTAAGCAAATATACAATACCTTGCGATTTAAATTATCTCAAAGTCAGAGGATATCGCGCGTCCACAACGACCCATTAATGAAAAAGTAAAAGATTCTTTGAAAGAGCAACTCAAGAACACCAAGACTAAGGCTGATTTTCAACGGGTTTAATGTATCTGGTTACTAGCAGCACTTGGAATGTCCTCAGATCAAGTAGCTCTGGCTGTTGGTTTTAGCCCCGCCACGGTCAAGAAGCTGTTGGTTGCTCTGTCCCTAAGTCGACTATCTACAGAATGCTTGCCCGTCACGGTTGGCGGAAAATTACTCCATTACCACGTCATCCTGAAGCTGATCCACAAAAATTGGAGCCTTTTAAAAAAAGTTCCCAGAAATAGTAAGTGAGGAGGTTGAAAGGCAATTTCAAGAAGGGAGACAGGTTCGATTAATATTCCAAGACGAAGGCCGATTCGGTCGGATCAACGAACCACGTCACTATTGGACACCGAAGGGGATTCGTCCGGACGTCCATCTACAGCTCGTAAGAGAATATTCATATGCTTATGTCGCGGTCGGCCCCCACGATGGAATTATGGATTCCTTGTAACTGCCTGAAGTCAATGCGGAAGCAATGTCAATCTTTCTTGCTGAGGTAGCTAAGCGTCGTCCCGATGAATTCATACTCATGGTTATGGATCTAGCTGCTTGGCATAAAGCAAACGATTTAGAGGTTCCCGAAAACATACGTTTAATCCGGCAGCCTCCCTATTCACCTCAATGCAATCCGGTGGAAAATATTCGGGAGGAAAATAGGGAGAAGTGGTTCCCAAATCGAGTCTTCAAAAGTAGGCAAGCTGTTGAGGATACCTGGTAAAGGTGCTGGTTACCTTAGAAAACGATAATCAAAGAAGGCAAAGTATAGCAGGCTTTAAGTGGATCGTTATACACAGCGTCAACGTAAATTACCGATGGTATACCTAATATCTTCTGGATTATCAGTAAGTTAAGTAAATCGTATGGCCAAATACTTATGACGCTGAATATAGTATATCCATGAACGCAATTTAGTCTCAATACTGATTCTTATTTAAGGGAGGAACCGGTTATGGCCTTCAAATTAAAAACATATACTGCGGTAAAAGATTCCCTTAAGGAAAAACTTGCTGAAAAAAAAGAGACCGAGGCTGAGCTGAAGAAATTCGAGCAGGAATTTCAGGATGATCATAAACCGGTCGAATTTTCAGACGTGGTACAAGTCGCGACCAAGGTTGTCATCGGAGGCGGTATAGGGCTTTTAGTCGGTGTGGCCGCCATCGCGGTCGCGGCCAGCGCGGTTGAAATTGTAGTAGCCGGGGTTGTTACCAAGATGGCGGGTGTGGTCGGCGGCGCCATGGGATTATCCGTTGGCATGAATAAATTTCAAAAAAAGAAGAGACGAGAGAGCTAGATTGGTCCGAAAATGATCCCGGAACCTGATATTGAAAACCCCGTGGAATGCGGCGGCTGCCACACCCCAATGGAGGTGGCTACCGTTAAAAAATTTCCGGGCAAGGGTCCGGCGGCCATGATAGCCGGCGGCCTTTTTTCCAGCCTGTTCATTTTTGGAGCTCTGGCCGGTGTCCCTTTGCTGGCGCTAGGCATCTATATGGCCACGGCTAAACAGACAATAAGCTATTGCCCCAATTGCGGGTCATATTTCAAGGTCTGGAAAATTAAAAAAGTTTCGATTTAAATTAAGGGGCGGATGTAACGGCGCGTGGAAGCCGGGGCTCATTCAATTTTATGTATCCGATTAGAGAGAGTTTAGTCCGGCGGCGTGCCGGGATGGATAAGGCTGACTACATAAAACCGTTCGAGATGTGATATGGCCAACAACGAAAGGCCGATCAAAAAAATATTTATAGCCGGTCTCCCCAACACCGGCAAAAGTTTGATTTTTTCCAATCTCACCGGGCAATACACACCGTCAGCCAATTCCCCACTTACCACCATTGAGCTTCTGCATGAGCGGATTGAACTGAATGGCACGGGTTATACGGTCTATGACACACCAGGCCTTCATAGCTTGTATATACATTCCGAGGAGGAGTTAATTGTCCGCGAGGCGATTTTTTCCGAAGAGCCGGACATAATTATCCAATGCGTTGACGCCGTCCGGTTAAAACAATCCCTCATACTTACCTTGGATCTTTTCCTCTTGGAAATCCCCATGGTCATCTCATTAAATTCGATAGACGAAACCGGCCGCCGGGGAGTATGGATTAACTCGAAAGAGTTATCCCTCCAGTTAGGTATCCCGGTAGTTGAATCCATGGCCGTGGACGGCCGAGGTATTAAGGAACTCAAGGGGGCCATCCTCAGGGCCAGGCGTGGGAATTCGGAGATTAGCTACGGCGATATCATAAACAGCGGTTTAACCAAAATCTCCACCCTTCTACCCGAAGAAATCCGGTACAAAAACGTGGTGGCCCTGCTTTTACTTTTAAACGATCCTCTCATTAATGATTACATCGGAAAATTTAACGGATCAAAAGCATCAGAAGAATTAAACCTGGCCGTAGAAGGAGTGCTCAGACAATTCAGGGGACAG
>JAZGHI010000496.1:0-5736 GCA_036480955.1 Candidatus Adiutricales bacterium | reverse complement strand
AAATTCCGGGAGCGCATGAACGATCAGGTCGTAAGTGATTATTTAAGGTCCAAGAGCGCTGAGGAAATCATGATTTCTCAGCTGGAAGAGGGCGGCATTATCAACGGCTACAACAGCTTTATGGATGGGGTGGTTATTCCGGGCAGCAAGATCGAGCTGTTCGGCTCGGGGAATTACAACCGGGTTCCGGTGATGCTGGGCACGAACGAGAACGAGTGGAAGTTCTTCATGCCCCTGATTCCGCCGTTCGCGCCGGGTATGAAAGATTATGCCATGCTCAAGGATGTTTTATGGAACCAGGGGAAAACCCTGGAAGATGCCCTGCCGGAGGGCGAGGCCAGGGAAGAATATGAGGATATCTCCCGGCCGGCCAGCATGGTCTGGATCATGAGCGGGGCGGATTCCATAGCCCGTCAGATGAAAAAATATCAGGGACAGGTCTATGTCTACCGATTCCAATGGGGGAGTAAAGGGGTGGCTTCGGCCGAATATGAAGCAATCCTGGGAGCGGCCCACGGTATGGAAATATCGTTCTTCATGGGCCATGAAGTACACTTGTATGTCTCGTCAACAACCGGGGAGAACCGGAAGGGCAAAGAGGCCCTTTCCCGTGACATGCAGAGATACTTGAGTTCCTTTGTGGACAGTGGCAACCCCAACGGCCCCCTCTCCGACGGCCTGCCTGAGTGGGAGGCCTGGTCGAACGGGAAGGGCGGGCCAAAGGCCATGATTCTGAACGCGGACCTTGAGACTTCCCGCCTGGCCATGACCCGGGACGAGATGACCGTGGAGAAAATAAAACGGGAACTAAAGCGGATGAAACCTGAGGTAGCCGCTGTGGCCCAAATCCACGCCGGCCTGTTCTTTCCCGGCTGGGATGAAGAATAGGAACGTACTCTCAAAACAGGCTCAAATCTAATAAAGCCGGTAGTCTAGCGTCTTGGAAACCAGGCGCGATCGATTTCGGCACCGAGTATGATTGCTACTGACCGGTTTCGACTACATGCTGCAAACAGTATGGTCCTCGCCTCGACCCTTTATTTGAGGTGGGGGAAGAGCGACCGGGCCATAATCTTGCGGATATTTCCTTCAATCATTCCTCCATGTCCTTATAAATCCGCGATATTAAATTTGTACAGCCGAACTGTAAACTCGGCAGAACAGGCGTATGGTTGCCCCTGAGACAGCTCTGTGGTATATGTTTGAAAGTCCAGTCTAAACCGGGAGAGGAATAAGAAAATATGAGCATCGGCCCTATTTTTGGTTATTCCGCCTTTGTCAACCAACCCCTGGAAAACGCTTCCCGGGGGTGGGACAGGGTAAGCTGGGGAGCGGCTAAAGAGAGAGTCGAAAATATCTATCCACAGGCATAACCAGGCCGCTTTGGCTCCTTGAAAATAATTGGAGCCGACCTAGCCGAGAATTATGATATCGTTTTTGCTTTTGATCAAGACGAACGGCTGAAAAGTGTGGAATTGGCATTTCATGGGGTCCCATCCGACGAGAGTTTTATGGAATTGAAAAGATGGCTGACTGATCAGTTCGGTCCTTCTACTGTATCCGGCGCCTGGGAATACTCCTGGCGCCGCGGTCAGACAGAGATCATCCTGAAGCGCGGCCATAATCTTACGATTACTTACCGAAAGGCAGCCAGCCAACCGGCTTGAACAAAAATCCTCCCCATAAATCTAAGGCTTAGGCCGTTTTTATCTTACTCCCGGAAAGGCTTGACTTGCAGGTCTGCTCCTATTATTAATAACTTTAACCGCTTGACCTCCAAGTGGAATTTACACGGGTTATTTTCGGTCCTGTCTAGTCTATAATGTCAAATATAATGAGAGGACGAGTGAAAGCCCAAAGCAGGGTATTTTATGTCTCCTGAGCTTTTGGTACAGATCTTAACAGGAGCAGAGGCGGGAACCTCTCCAGTCGGCGATATCTGGAGCATGGTGCTCCATGCTGGTCTGATGGTTAAATTCGTGCTGCTCCTTTTGCTCGGTTTTTCAATAACTTCCTGGGCCATCATGCTGTTCAAATCTTTCCAGATTCGTAAGGCTCGTCGAGAATCATATTATTTTTTAGAGCTATTTTGGAAAAGCCGCAGCCTGGCCTCTGCGTATAATGATTCCGGGCGATTCGATTCCTGCCCGGTGGCGGAAATTTTTAAAGTAGGATACCAGGAACTTACACGGTTGCGTAAGACCACCAGGGAAACTATCGACGGGGATGACGTCGCCGAGATCAGCCCGGCACAACGGCCGGGTTTGGAAAACGTGGAACGCGCGTTGCGCAGGGCCATCAATGTAGAAACAAACCGTCTTTCAAGGACACTGTCCTTCCTGGCAACCACGGGCAATACTACACCCTTTATCGGACTTTTCGGCACGGTTTGGGGTATTATGAGTTCGTTCCAGGAGATTGGTATTTCAGGCTCAGCTAACCTGGCCATAGTGGCTCCCGGAATCTCGGAAGCGTTGGTGGCCACGGCTGCCGGGCTGGCCGCTGCCATTCCGGCCGTTATTGGCTTTAACTATTTTATGAACCAGGTATCCGTACTGGAAACGGAAATGACAAATTTTATCGCGGATTTCCTCAATATCCTGGAGAGGGATATGTTGAAAAAGGCCGGGGTTTCGACCTTGGGCGTCAGACAGTAGAAATGGCATTGAATTCCAACAATTCCAATCACGGGCTGATGTCCGAAATAAACGTTACCCCCCTGGTCGACGTTATGCTGGTTCTCCTTATTATTTTTATGGTTACCGCTCCCATGATGTTGCAGGGCCTTGACGTTAACCTGCCGCAGGTGGACTCAACCGCCATCCGTTCAAAGGGAGAGCGTGTCGTGATTTCAATCACATCCAAGGGTGAGATTTTTATCGATGATTACAAGGTTCCATTTGAAGACCTTGGACTGAAGGTCGCCAGAATCCTGGAGGTCCAGAAAGTCAATGAAGTCGCGCTCCGGGCCGATAAGAGCATTCCTTACGGCCAGGTAGTCCGGATCATGGCCGAAGTCCGAAAGGCCGGAGTGACCAATCTGGGATTGGTAACTGAGCCGGAACTGGTCAAGCCACCTAAAAAATGATAGGAAATCCTACCGTTATTAGCCAAAGAAAGTTTCGGCCGGTCGTCGGCATTGACCTGAAGACTGGTGCGGTTGTTTTCCGGGATTTGTAATGAGCGTGGCCTACCCTGATATCGTTCTGGCCGAGGGAATTGATCCACGCTTCAAATGGACACTTGTAATCTCAGTGGCATTGCACGTGGCCGTGGTCCTGGTCGGATTGATAATCATTCCCGAATTCACCTCAAAGACAAGAAAAATGCCTCCCATTTATACGGTTAATCTTGTTTCTTTACCAAAATCGGTCCCGAAACCGGTAAAGACAAAGCCGGTCAAAAAAAGTGTGGTAAAAAAAGCGGTAAAACCGGCCTACATACCTCCGAAAAGAAAGGCCAAACTGGTCCCCGTGGGTCCGGTTCAAGAAAAACCGAAGAAGAAAGCCGACCTTAAAAAAACAAAGAAAGCCCCGCCGCAAACCAGGTCTTTCCGCAGGGTTGATTCCAGCAAAGACATTGAAGCGGCTCTGTCTCGAATTCAAAGGGAGGTTGAGAGAAAGCAGCAAGCCGACCTGCGGCTCGATTCAGCCTTGGCCAAAGTCGCGGAAAAGTTAGAATCATCTGCCGACGAACCATCGCTGTATAGTCTGCAAGGCTCCGGAACCGCTCGTGAATTAGAATCCAAGATGCGGGACTACCTGGCCGTTCTATACAACGTTATCCAAGCCAATTGGAACATGCCTCCCGCCAGCCTGATCAAGAAAAAAGGCCTTCTGGAGGCTGTTTATATAATTGAAATAGCGCCGTCCGGCCAGATCAGGCGGGCCTGGTTCGAGCGGAAGTCGGGTGACAGATTTTTTGACCAGTCCACTGAAAAGGCCGTGGCCCGTTCTGTTCTGCCGCCCCTCCCTGACCTGTACAAGGGCCGCAGCTTTGAGGTCGGTCTCAGGTTTACACCCACGGGATTGACCAACAGGTAACAGGAGAAACTTGTAAAAGCTAATGAAATTCCAACGAAAAATTCTGATCATCGCCTGTCTGCTGGCCGGACTTGTATTTATAAGCATCCCGGCCCAGGCCCGCGTATATATTGACATTAATCAGCCTTTTGCCAGAAAAATACCCCTGGCCATACCGGATTTTGTACCGATGGACAAGGAAGGCCCGAATCCCAAGGAGCTAAGCCAGGATTTGGTACGAACCATGGCTGAAAACCTGGATTTATCAGGGCTCTTTATCCTGCAGGACAAACGGACCTTTCTGGAGGTCAATAAATATGCCGGTATAATCGAGACCGATATCAACTTTAAAGACTGGTTGATGATCGGAAGTGAGCTTCTGATAAAAGGGGCCTTCGAGCTCAAAGGCGACGAACTGGTCCTCGAAATAAGACTTTTTGATGTCTTCGAAGGCCGTCTGCTGATCGGGAAGCGCTACTCCAGTGTAGTCCAGGACAGCGTGGCCATGATAAACCGTTTTATCAACGACGTGTTATTGGCTCTTACCGGAGAGAAGGGGGTTTTCGGGTCCCTGATCGCTTTTGTCGGGGAAAAAGACGGTCAAAAGGAAATATATTTCACGCGGTTTGGCTGGAAAGACATTTTTGAGGTCACGGCCAACAAGTCTATTAATCTGAGCCCTGTCTTTTCCCGAAAGGGAGACGAAATCGCTTATATCTCGTATAAAAACGGCGCTCCGCAGCTGTTCATCCGCAGTCTGTTTGAGGACCGTGAAAACAAAATAACCACAGGAAAAAGTTTATACCTGTCCCCGGCTTTTAATTCTGATGGGGATTTATTTGCGGCCATCAGCCGGAAGAACTATTCGAATATATATTTGATTGAAAGAAGCGGCCGGATAAAAAAACAATTGACCCATAGATGGGGTATAAATATATCTCCTACCATCTCTCCGGACGGAAAGCGGATAGCTTTTGTCTCAGACCGGGCCGGAAGCCCACAAATTTATATTATCCCTTTAGACGGAAAAGAGACCTCACGGGTAACTTTCGAAGGGGATTACAATACAGACCCCCAGTGGTCGCCCCGGGGGGATCGAATTGTATACGTGGGCGTGGATGGAGACCGATTTAATATATACACTATCAGGCCGGACGGTTTGGACCGCCAGCAATTGACCTCAAACGAGGCCGACGATACCAAGCCGACATGGTCTCCAGACGGCCGTATGATCGTCTTCGCTTCCAACCGTTTGGGTCCTTCCAAACTCTTTACTATGACCGCCAACGGCGAGAGGCAGCGCCCTTTATCCCTGAATTTTAAGGGAGAACTGACCAGCCCCTTCTGGGCTCCGGTCAGGCTGGAATAATTCTCTGACTATGCCCGGATTAATGTTTGACCTTACTGTTTTTCCGGGCTATAATACGCCCATAGATGGATACAGGAATTCTTAACTTCAGCCCCCTTTCCTGACCATGCCGGCTCGAGCGGGAAAGCGGTATAGGAGGTCAAAGTATGAAACGGCACGGATTGTTTTTGTTTCTAGTGGCCCTGTTAGTGTTGCCCATCATCACCATTGTCTTTACCTCGTGTGCGCAAAAGAAAGAAGTAGTCGCGGCGGCCCCCGCTCCTAAGGCGGACGAGGCGGAAAAGGCCTTTTTGGCGGACTGGAAGTAAAAGCAAGCCGAGGCCGCGGCTGAAAAGAAAGCAAAGT
>JAZGHI010000495.1:0-3058 GCA_036480955.1 Candidatus Adiutricales bacterium | reverse complement strand
TCCAAAATCATTTCGGTGACATTTTCCCGGCGGGACCGTTGGACGATCTTTATGTTCTTTCCGGTGGCGGCGCCTAATTCGGTAAACGTGTCTTTATAATCGGCGCACTCAGGATTTAAAGCCGCGGTTTCATAAAAACCATGATTTAATTTTTCCACGTCCTCCGCGAAATTGAGGATACTCCCGAAATTTGTAAGGGGCATTTAACTCTCCCGATACCGGGCGCCGAACTAGACGTCCGGCCCCGAGTTATGTCCTGAGACCTCTGTAAAACTTCGTCCTTTGGCCCAACTCTTTGTCGCGCTCGAATTTAAGTCCTCGAAATACTACAAGTATTCCTGTGGTTTAAATTTTCGTGCTCCTCGATTTGACCTCAAATTACTCGTTTTGCAGAGGTCTCGTCTTGTATTAATTTCAGCCTTTTACCAGCGTTCAATAACGACCTTGAGATCCGTAAAGAATTGGAAAATCTCCCGACCGTGCCCTTTGACGTCTCCGAACATCGAGTTGCCCGCGCCGCCGAAGGGAAAAAAACTCATGGGGGCCGCGATGCCGATGTTTACCCCGACCATGCTGGGTTTGACCTTGTATTTAAACTCACGCGCGGCCGCTCCACTGCCGGTGTAAATACAGGCGGCGTTGGCAAAATCGCGGGTGTTGACCAATTGTATGGCTTCCTCGAGGTCTTTGGCGCGGACCACACTCACCACCGGCCCAAAAATTTCCTCCTTGGCGATGGTCATCTCCGGTAGGACGTTGTCAAAGATGGTCGCTCCCACGAAAAAGCCGTTCGGGTACCCTTCCACTTTACAGTCCCGTCCATCGAGGATCAAATCAGCGCCTTCTTCGATACCTTTTTCGATGTAGCCCAGCACCCGCTTTTTGTGATCAGCGGATATCAACGGCCCCATGCCTGTCTGCTCGTCGAGGCCGTCCCCGACCTTAAAGGCCATGGCCGCAGCCTTGAATTTTTCGATAAGTTCATCGGCCACGTCACCCACCGGCACTAAAACAGAGCCGGAGAGGCACCGCTGCCCGGTGCATCCATAGAACGAAGTAATCAAAGACGGCATACCCTCATCCAAATTCGCGTCCGGCATTACGGCCACAATGTTTTTGGCCCCGCCCAATGCTTGAACCCTCTTGCCGGTTTCGCCGCAGCGCTGGTAGATATACCTGGCCGTCGGCGTGGAACCGACAGAAGAGATTCCCTCGATGTCCGGATGGTCCAGCATGGCGTTGACCACGTTTTTCGACCCATGAACCATATTGACCACACCTTCCGGGAAGCCGACCTCATCAATTATTTCGAATACTTTCGTGAGTGTCATGGGTACCTGCTCAGAAGGCTTGACCACATAGGTATTACCGCTGACCAGGGCATAGGGCAGAAACCACCAGGCCACCATGGCCGGGAAATTATAAGGCACAATGGCCCCAAAAACACCCAAAGGCTGGCGATATCCCCGGCAATCGATGTCCGTGGCAATGTCTTCCAGGTTGTAACCGGTCATCAGGGTGGTGACACCGGTGGCGTGTTCGACATTTTCGATCATCCGCCGGACCTCGCCGCGGGATTCGTCAATGGCCTTACCCTGCTCCGTGGTCAGGACCCGGGCTATCTCCTCGAAGTTCTCCTCAAAGGCCTCCTTCAGCCGGAACAGGTAACGGGCTCTGGTAAGCGGCGGTGTGGTGCGCCATTCCCAGAAAGCCTCTTTCGCGGCCTGTACGGCCTGGTCTACGTCTTCCTCGGTCCCATAGGCTACCTGGGCTATCTTTTCACCCACGGCCGGGTTCCAAACATCACCGATTTCCGAAGATTTAGATTCAACCCATTCACCATTGATGTAATTTTTCATTCTTGGTAATGCCATTTATTACCCTCCTTGAATATTGCCCTGCCTTTCAAGGCGGGGATATTTACTATCCGCTGTTTTTGAAAATGCATAGCGAGCGCATTCCCCTCTGCTTGCAGAGGGGTTAGCGAGTGAAATTAATAAATGGTAATCTTCCTTACATTTGAAGATTCCCTGCAGCTTGCTGCAGGGAGCTTCAATTGTCGGCCAGAGGCTGTCAGCTCTCATTTTCCATATCACACGATTGTTCCACTTGCGTCTGAAAACAGTAGGATAAAACCATTCGGCCTATGTTTCGGCATACTACTCCACGGAGACTTCAACAGTCAATCAGATTTCAAACCGACCATACTGCCGCTGATCGGTGGCAGGCAAATTTAAGGAGAGTGGTCCGGCCAGAGGGTGGTCGTAGGCCAGACGGTGGGAACTGCTTGTAATAAATTGAGTTTTAAGGTTTTCTTGTGTAGTTAGTTATGGGCAGACAAAATTCCCGGTTAAATAATCCAGGTATCTATCTACTTGAAACCGGTTTGATCGAATAATTGCTGTCAAAACAGATGGCCATTCCATTCGCCTCGGTTCGGATAACAGAACCGTTTACCTGAATAAAGGCATGTTTCCCTTTTATTTTTTTTAGGGAGTCAATTGAAAGGACCAGGTCTATTTTCACTTCGGTGCCTACCGGAAGAGGCTGATTTGTATGGAAATACGCGCCGCCGGAGCATGCGTCGCGTGTTAGTAGATTAATAAATCTAGCCTCATGGTCCCCATTATCTCCGATTATTTCTATTGTGGCGGGGAGCTGAAGATCGAATCTTTCCAGACGTCGTTTTTCCATTCCGGCTTCCCCTTTTTTCAGTTTTCCGCAACTGTGCAAATAGTCCTAAGCAGGTTTGGTGTTTCGATTCCTCAACACAAAGAGTTATGCTCTAACCTTTCATTTTAACCGATAAAGCTCAAAAATAAGACCACTGATACATCTTTGTCTTGAACAATCCGCACCACGGATTCTGGGGGCATTAATGCCCTCAGGTCCACTCTAAGGACTATAGACCGGCCTAGGTCTTAACCCCTAGCTATCCAAGATCAACAAGAGAGATCTCAGAAGACGTTTCTACTTTTCTACCGCAACAATGGCAGGTCTACAAATTTTTTCCAGCCCAGAGAGCCGCTTGAAACCGATCCGGCGTGTCGATTTTTTT
>JAZGHI010000494.1:0-5075 GCA_036480955.1 Candidatus Adiutricales bacterium | reverse complement strand
GGACCTGCCCGGTCTGCCATGGGAGAGCAGTACAATCGGTGCGCCATTGCCCTGACCACCATGACCGGCAACATCGGGAAACCCGGTGGGAGCGCCTGCGGCGGGCTCATGGGTATCCCCTATGGACACATGTTCCGCTCGGCCGGTATCCCCGGTATGAGGAATCCGGCTGAGGCGGGCGGCCCCTCCATACGAGGGACCCTGGATCTGAATCTCCGGCTGGTCCGCCGGATTCATGTAAACAAGGTATTCGACGCTTTTCTGGAGGGTAAGGCGGGTGGATATCCGTCGGACATCAAGATGGCCTGGTTCGCCGGTGGCGGAATCATGACCCAGCGGGGGAACATCAACAAGGGTGACCGGGCCTTGAAGGGCCTGGAGTTTATAGTGTCCCAGGACCTGTTCCTGACGCCCACGGCCAGATACGCGGATATTGTTCTGCCGGTGATGAGCTTCGCCGAGAAAAACGATCTGACCCGGCCCTGGCCTTCCGGTCCGTACCTGACCTACGCCAACAAGGCCATCGAACGTATGGGCGAGTGCAAGTCAGATTGGGAAATAGGCAATTTGCTAGCTGAAAAGTTGGGCTTTGAGGATTTTGACAACAATACGGATGATGAATGGCTCAAGATATTCGTCGAGAAGAATCCGGAGTACGCCCAGTACATCAAGGACTACGATACATTCAAGAGTGACGGTATCTACCGTATAGAGATGGAAGAGCCCTACATAGCTTTCAAGAAACAGATCGAGGACCCGGAGAACAATCCCTTTAACACCCCCTCTGGGAAGATAGAGATTTTTTCACAACGGGTCGCGGATCTCAACGACCCCAATTGCCCGCCCGTCCCGAAATACATCACCACCTGGGAAGATAGAAACGATCCACTAATAGAAAAATACCCGCTCCAGCTCCTGTCTCCGCATCCAAGGGTCAGGGCGCATTCGACCCTGCAGAATGTGGACTGGCTGGTGGAGGTTGAACCGCACGCGGTCTGGATAAATCCGACCGACGCCGAGCCTCGCGGGATCAGGGACGGCGATGAGGTCTACGTGTTCAATGATAGAGGTAAATTGGCTATAAAAGCCTGGGTAACCAGACGAATAATACCCGGTGTGATTTCTATCTACGAGGGCGCCTGGTACGATCCGGATGAAGAGGGTATCGATCGTGGCGGCTGCGTGAACGTATTGACCAACGATGCCTACTCTCCAGGTGGAGCCGCGGCATTGAAAACCGCACTCGTTCAGATAACCACAACGTGAAGGAGATAAAAACATGCAAACGGGTTTCTATTTTGATCAAGCGCGGTGCACCGGGTGTTATACTTGTTCAGTCGCCTGCAAGGATTGGCATGATACACCCGCCGGACCTGCAAATTGGATGAGGATTCATTACAAAGAGGAAGGGAAATTCCCCAAAGTTTTTGTGAGTCATATTGCTTCACCCTGTTATCATTGCGCCGAACCGGTATGTTCATTCGTGTGTCCAAATGAGTCCATAACCAAGCGGGATGAGGACGGCATCGTCATCGTTGACCGCGATGGTTGCCGGGGTGAGAAAACCTGCGGTATAATTTCCGAATCAACGTATAACTCCGAGTACCTCTACGGGGAAGCAGAGGCACCCTGTCAGGTAGCCTGCCCCGCGAGTCTGCATATCCCCGGTTATGTGGCACTAATAGCCAAGGGAAAACCAGAAGAGGCGCTTGACCTGATCAGACAGCGGATGCCTTTACCCTCCGTGTGCGGCCGGGTCTGTCTCCATCCTTGTGAAACAGCCTGCCGCAGAAAGGAAGTGGAAGAACCTGTGGCCATTCTGGCCTTGAAAGCCTATGCCGCGGACAACGTTCAGCAGGATCTTCCGGAATCTCTTCCGCAGACACAGAAGGATAAGGTAGCCATAGTCGGCTCCGGGCCCGCCGGTCTGGCAGCGGCCTATGACTTGGTCAGGGCAGGATACGGCACCACTGTGTTCGAGTCTTTACCGGTGGCCGGTGGTATGCTGTCTGTGGGCGTGCCGGAGCATCGTCTGCCCAAAGAGGTGCTGAAAAGAGACATCGATTATATCGAGGCGTTGGGTGTGGAGATCAAGACCAATACACCCGTTGATCTGGGGCAGGGTCTCAATGATCTGTTCAATCAGGGATACGGGGCCATTCTGCTCGCCCTGGGCGCTCACAAAGGGCAGAGACCGGATATACCCGGGGCCGAGCTTCAGGGCACGGCGGTAGGGACATCATTCATGAAGGATGTCTCTTCCGGAAACGGGATTGATGTCGGCCGGAAAGTAGTGGTAGTGGGCGGTGGCAACGTGGCCCTGGATTGTGCCCGCTCGGCCTTACGGCTGGGCGCGGAAGAGGTGCAGGTGGCCTGTCTTGAAGGTGAAGAAGAGATGACAGCCGAAATCAGCGAGGTTGAGCAGGCCAGGGAGGAAGGGATCACGCTCAATACTTCCCTGACTCTCACGCGTGTCCTTGAGAACTCCGGTAAAGTCGCTGGTGCGGAGTGTGTCGAGGTGAGCGGGCTTCAGTTTGACCAGAATGGGCAACCTCAGTTTGACACTGTTAAGGGGAGTGAGCGAACTATCGACGCTGATATGATAATATTCGCTGTTGGACAAACACCGGATCTCACCGGCCTGCCTTCCAAAAGCGAAATAGCCGCCAGTCAAACGGGAACCATTGCCGGTGATCCAGAGACCATGATCACCGGACGCCGTGGAATTTTTTCCGCCGGGGACTGTTTTAACGGGGCAACCAGCGTTGTCGATGCCATCGCCAGCGGACAGAAGGCGGCTTTCTACATTAACCGCTACCTCCAAGGAGACGTACTCAGAGTATTACCGGAGAAGGAAGTGGAAGAAGCTGACATCAAAGTGGAGGTCCCCGCGGGAACTGAAGCTCAACCTCGTCAAACCGTACCCACGCTTCCGGTCGCGGAGAGAGTCTCAAATTTCAAGGAGGTTTTTCTGGGTTTTGATGATGAAGCGGCTATAAAGGAAGCAGAGAGATGCCTGAATTGCGCCGGGCATTTGTGCAAGGACGTATGTCCCTATTCCGCGCCTCAATTTGCCGATGAAGAAAAATCCAAGATGCAGAAATGCGATCTCTGCCTGGAAAGATGGCCCGAGAACAAGAAGCCTATCTGCGTTGAGGCTTGTCCCATGAGGGCTCTCGACGCCGGTCCCCTGGAAGAACTCCAGACCACATACGGAGACACAAGGGAGGCCCATGGTTTTGTCTACTCAAAAGTGGCCGAACCAGCGATCATTAACAAGCCCAAAAAGGTTTCTTAAACGCGATTTAAATATTTTAAAAGGATTGATCCAGCCGTTGTTGCCTAAATCCAAAAAGCACCTAAAATAACGGCTGGAGTTTATCCCACTCAAAATTAGAGTGTCTGCCACAATAACGTTCCGATTAAAAAATAAAAGATAGAAAATAAACCATGGTAGTAAAGTGAGGAGCTGTATGCGGCAAACACCAAAAAAACAAATGCAACGGCCATGATCTTCCATTTTCATCTCGATAATGAAATCTTACTACTTACTAAGTACGAAGTGGAGCCTGATATCGGCAATTGCTCAAGGATTTAAATAGCAGGCAGTCTGCCAGAGGCCGGCACCTCGTCTTGGGGCTCGCTTCCTTGACCCAGACAGGGCCTCGTGTTATCAAACTTAACATATCAAAGTGAAATACTTCTGAGAGGAGAATTGAAAATGATCGGTATTATTGCGAAACTGCCTATAAAAGAAGGCATGGAAGATGAATTTATCGCGGCCTTCAAGGAGCTCAAAGTTGGTGTGGCCCAGGAAAAAGGCACGTTAGCCTATAGTTTGAATAAAGCCAAAGACGACCCCAATACGTTTTATATTGTGGAACGCTATGAAGACCAGGACGCGGTGAAACTCCACAGTTCAACCGATCACTTTAAAGCGTTCGGCGCCAAGGTCCCGCCGTGTCTGACCGGAAGACCGGAAATTATCATGCTGGAGGAAATAGATTCCATATAATCCAGGAAGAGGATCGTCATTGACGGTACATAAAGAACTCCTTGCTCCGTGCGGTCTTTACCGCGGCGTAGGTGGAGTCTATATAGTCGATCGTGACGGCAGCCATAAATTCAAAGAAAGGTTGACCACGGTCTTTAATTGTTCCGTGGAAGGTATCAAGGCCAAGGGCTGTCCGTAGGATGAGCCCTTTTTATGGCCGGGTATGTTCCATAAAAACATGCAATAAGGAAAACAGCTTTCAAGGTTGTCACCAAGGCCAAGACTTTCCGTGCGGCTCGATAGTCATTTTCCCATGGCCGGCAGGAAAAAAAGTAATTCAGCACAGTATCCCGGCCGGGAAAAGACTGGATACTGAAAAGTGGGTTGAGGAAAAAGAAGACCGCTATTTTTGTCCGCATTGTGGATACAAGCTTTTTCGGAGCGCTCAATAATGCGGCCAGTACCGTAAACCAGTAGACCGGGATTAGCTGGCATTTGACCCGAGGAGATTAAACATGGCCGTAGTAACAATTTCTCGTCAGTTTGGCGTCCGAGGCTGGATGCTGGGAGAAGCTTTGGCTAGCCGATTGGATTATCAGCTCATCAGCCGTGCGGTAATAAATGAGATGGCCCGGGAAGCCAAGGTTTCCGTCGAGTGGATTGAGGCCGTTGAGAAGGAGGCAGGGGGTCGGTTGATGAGGATGGCCTCGAAACTCGTTTCGAGCAGCTTTATGGACCGCCATTTAGGCGAGTCCCGGCATGATTTCGACGAAAGCAGGTATCTTGTTTTTCTCAAGGAACTGATGCTGAGACTCGCCTCTAAAGATAACGTCATTCTTCTGGGCCGGGGCGCTCAGTTCATCATTCCCGATAGTCCCGAAAATATTAAGATATTTCTGGCGGCCAGTATGGAGGACCGGAAAAAATTTATCGCGGAAACCTGGGAGGTAAGCCTCTCAGACGCCGAGCAGATGATATTGAACCGGGAAAAAAAATGGCGGCAATTTCTTAAAAGTTTAGATCCCCGTGATCCTGAAGACCCATGTGTATATAGCCTGACTCTAAACCTGAGTCATATTGA
>JAZGHI010000493.1:0-5700 GCA_036480955.1 Candidatus Adiutricales bacterium | reverse complement strand
CCAACGGCCGGACCGTTAATGGCCGCGATTACCGGCTTCGTGTTCTCAAAAACTGTCAGAGTGAACTGTCCGGCCTTGTCCCTGGGGACCCCTGTCGGCGCCTCAACCTTCCTGCCCGTGAAACTGGGCCCGCCGCTCAAGTCCGCGCCGGCACAGAAACCTCTTCCGGCTCCGGTTACTATGATGACCCGCACATCGTCATCAGTGTCGGCCAGGCCAAAGGCCTCAATAAGTTCGCTCATCATCTCCACGTTCCAGGCGTTAAGCCGGTCCGGGCGATTAAGAGTGACCGTGGCGATCCGATCTTCCACCTCGTAAATAATAGTGTTAAACTCCATGCCATAAACCTTTCTCAAGACGATACAAGTTAAATATTTTCGAAATCATCGTGCTCTTTCCAGTAGATAATCCGGTTGCAGTTGACGCAGGTCATCAATTTGTCATTGCGCTGAAGCTCATTGAAATGCTGAGGCGGTATCTGCAGATGACAGGCCTGGCAAATACCCCCGATGATGGGCACTACCGCCAGTCCACTCCCTCGCGCGTAAACCCGCTCATAGGTTGACATCATGCCCGCCGGGATATCCTTGGTCAGGCTCAAGCGTTCCTTTCCCAGCCTTTCCAGGTCCTTTATGGAGGCGGCGACCCAGGCCTTCGTGTCTTTTTTTCTTTGGGTTAATATTTTTTTCTGCTCGTCGAGCCATTTCTCGAGGTTCTGATTTTTTTCTTCCAGTTTTTCCAATTCGTCCATAAGAGTAAGAACCTTATCTTCGGCCTCGGAATTATTTTTCCTGAAAAACTCAACTTCCTTGAGCAGGGCTTTATACTCGTTGTTGGTCTTCACCTTGAACTGCCGCTCAAGATTCTTTTTTATTTTTTCCTCGTTCTCCTCGATCTGGCGCTCATAATCCCGTCTCTGTTTTTTCAGTTCTTCCTCTAACTCCAAAGAAGCTTTCACTTCGGTTTCAGCTGAAGCCAGTTCCTCATCCAGGGCAGCCACTTTTTGAGGGCCTTCGATTTCGGCCCGCTTGAGCTGCTGAAGGCTGTTGTCCAGTTTTTGAAGTTTGACCAGATAAACTACATTCAGGTTCAAGATTTCACTCCTTTATCGTTGACCAGGGGTCTTTTTCCCCGGAAATTATTTTGAACTCTACATCTAGTCCGGCTTTTTCGGCGTTTTGGCCTAATCTTTCAGCCATATCCCAAAGACCGGGAATCTCAGTGGCGAAATGCCCGGCGTCAATCAATACCAGATCCATAACTTCCGCGTCCCGGGCGTGATGATAGCTGAAATCGCCGCTAATCAGGGCTTGAGCCCCTTTGGTCTTGGCCAGAGACAGGTAATCTCCCCCGCTTCCTCCGACCACAGCCAGGCATTCAAGCGGGCCTGGTGAACTAGCAGCGATCCGAAGAGTTTTTATTTCAAGTTTTTCTTTAACTAATTCTACCAAATCCTTAATATCAAAGGGTTTATTCAATCGACCGATGCACCCGATGCCATAGCGGCCGATCAAATCGGTCAGAGGATATAAATCGTACGCAACCTCATCATAGGGGTGGGCCGTTTTAAGGGCCCTGATCACCTCATCCAAGGATTTCGTCTCCACCAGCACTTCCAGTCTGGATTCCGGTACCCTCTCTGTCTGTCCGGTCCGGCCGATAAAGGGATCGGCTTTCTCAGAGGGGGTAAAGGTCCCCTCCCCCTTCCCGGAAAAGGAGCAACCGGTATATTCGCCAATTTTCCCTGCTCCGGCCTGAAAAAGCGCCCCTCTGACCCTGGCCTCGTAGCCTAGAGGCACGAAAACGACTAGTTTAGTCTGGCCGGAGAGTGAGACGGGATGGAGCACTTCGGTTTCCTTCAACCCGAACCGGCGGGCGAGGCTCCAGCTAATCCCGCTTTCCGCGGCGTCCAGATTAGTGTGGACAGAGATGACTGCGATTCCCAATTCAAGAGCTAAAGCCACGGCCGCGGCCGGGGGTTCATCAGGATCTATTTTTGTCAGAGGGGTAAAAATGAGGGGATGGTGGGTTATAAGGAGTTGAGCCCCTGATTCGTGGGCTGTCTTAATGTTTTTTAGAGTTGGATCCAGGGAGATTGCGGCCTTACTTACCCTTCTCCGGCCTGATCCAACCATGAAACCTATGTTATCCCATGGTTCGGCCAGGCCCGAAGGGGCCAGGTTTTCAATCAGCGACAGTATTTCCCGGGCCTCGGCCAACGGCACCCCCATAAAAAGGAACGAGGGCGCATTCTATTCGAATGCACCCTCGGCATGGTTATTTTTGGTTTTTTTTGTCCTGCAATGGGTTTCATTCTGAGTCGGTCTGTTTCCTTACAATGGTGGGCCCACCAGGGTTCGAACCTGGGACCTACCGGTTATGAGCCGGTGGCTCTTCCAGCTGAGCTATGGGCCCCCAGACTTAATCGCGCACGCGAAGAAAAATATCCCTACCTAAGGGCATTGTCAAGAACAAAGAGGCCAAATATACGGTTTTTAAGGACCGGTTTCAATAAAGGCCTTCAGTTTTTTAGTGCGAGACGGATGCCTCAGTTTTCTCAAAGCCTTGGCCTCGATCTGGCGGATACGCTCACGAGTGACTTCGAAGTCCCGGCCGACCTCCTCCAGGGTGTGGTCAGCCTTTTCGCCTATACCGAAACGCATCCTCAAAACTTTCTCTTCCCGTGGCGTCAAGGTAGCCAGAACCTGACTGGTCATGTCCGAAAGATTCAGATTGACTACCGCGTCGGTGGGTGAGACGACCTTCTTGTCTTCTATAAAATCACCCAGATAACTGTCTTCTTCCTCTCCAATGGGCGTTTCAAGGGAAATGGGTTCCTTGGCTATCTTGAAGACCTTCCTCACTTTCTCGAGAGGATAATCCATTTTAACGGCAATCTCTTCCGGTGTGGGTTCGCGGCCGTATTCCTGGACCAGATAACGCGAGGTACGCATAAGCTTGTTTATGGTCTCGATCATGTGCACCGGGATACGTATCGTCCGGGCCTGATCGGCGATGGCCCGGGTAATGGCTTGACGTATCCACCAGGTGGCGTAGGTCGAAAACTTGTAACCACGATGGTACTCGAACTTATCCACGGCCTTCATCAGACCTATGTTCCCTTCCTGGATCAAGTCCAGGAATTGAAGACCGCGGTTGGTGTATTTCTTGGCAATACTCACCACCAGCCTCAGGTTGGCCTCGATCAGTTCCTTTTTGGCCGCCCGCGCGGCCCTTTCACCAGCCGCGATCTGGGTCAGGATTCGCTTCAGCGCCTTGCGGGAAAGTTTAATATGCTGTTCTAACTCCCGAATCTGCTGGCGATGGGCCTTAATTGTTTTATCCAGGTTCCACAGCTCTGTAACGCTGATTTTCAACTTTCTAGCCATCCGCTTCGCGGCCCGGTCGTCCTTTTTGGCCTCTTTGAATACTTCTCTCAACTCTGTCAAAGACAGGCCGACTCTGTCGGTTATCCGTTCTAGGGTTTTCTGGTACAGATCAATTGAATGGTCCGCTTCCTTCAACTCTCGAACGATCTTGTCTATCTGCTTCTTATCGAGCCTTAAATCCCTCACAATTTCGGCAACCCGTTCCCGGTTCTTTTTAGCCTTTTCTCTATTCCGTTTCCTCTTCTTAGTCGTAGCCGCACCATCGACCTTCTTCAGGAGCGCCAAAGACTGCTCATAGAGTTTACGGACCTCTTCTATACGGGTCAGCACCCCCATTGTCCGCTGTTCGGTCTCGGCCAGGCCGTCGTCTTCGTCAACGTCTTTGATGACCTCTTTCAGCCTGATCTCGCCCAGTTCAAGCTGATCGCCCAAATTTAGTATTTCCTGGATACCGATGGAAGTTTCCAGAATGGCCGCGATAATCTGTTCTTCACCGGCCTCGATTCTTTTGGCTATCTCGACTTCTCCCTCGCGGGATAAAAGCGAGACAGTCCCCATCTCGCGCAGATACATTTTAACCGGATCCGTAACCTTAGTTTCAGGTAGTGGCGCGGGGCTGGTATCCGGACTTGGGACAGGGGTCTGGTCTTCGGCCACCTCCGGAAGCAATGGCTCCTTCTGCTCATTGGAAAACTGCTCGGCGTTTTCCACTACCGGAATACGCAATTCATCAAAAATCACGATTATGTTATCCATCTGCTCGGCTGAAACCAGATCGGGATGAAGTGAGCTGGTTACTTCGGTAAAGGTTAAAAATCCTTTCTTCCTGCCGTCCGCAATCAAGCGTTTCAATTGTTCTGCTTGATCTACCTTTGCCATATAAAATTCCTCCAGAGTATTCTTTCAGAAATTTTTCGATTTAAGTAATTGATTTTTTTCGGCCAGGAGCCGTTCGAGTTTAGCTACATCCTCGGTTTCCTGAGCCATCTTAATCTGCCTTGAAAGTTCCCCTTCCCGCCTTTTCCGGGACCTGAGCTTAAATCTGGTTATATAATCATTGACCGCTAAAAACAAGTCCTCTCCTTCCAGGCCGTCCTCACCCAGGGCCAATCCAGAAATCAGGTCGATCTGCTCTGGAAGGAGGTTTTCGGTCAAGCTGGCCAGGTTCATTTCACCTCTCTGCTCGAACTGACGGGCCATTTTTCCAAATATTTGACCGGTTGTTTCGCCCTCAAAATGCGATTCAAGCCCGGCCGTGAATATTATTGATCCTGTTTCCGGATGTAACAGGATCAACCGGAGCAGTTCCCTTTCAAAGTCAGCGGCCATCCGGTTGACTACTCCGCGGCTATGGTCCGAATCGATCCTCTGCCTACGCTCGGAAAGACGGAGAGCTTCTTCTGAAATATCCAGCTTGTGGGCCAAGGCCCGCCTCAAGATATCCCGCCGCGTCTGGTTCTTAACCTGGGCCACTGTCTCCATGACCGCTTGGGCAGCCCTGGATTTTCCGGCCATAGTCCCTGGATAGCGGGCTACTGTTTGATTCAGGAAAAAATCCAGCAGGCTCTGCGCCTGTTCAAGCCTCTCCTCCAACTCCTCTCGGCCGAAGGCCCTGACGAAGGTGTCGGGGTCATGCCCCTCGGGCAGCACCACAACCCGGCCTTCAAGGTCAGCGGACATGAAGAGAGGCAGAGCACGGGCCGCCGCGGCCCGGCCAGCCTCATCCGCGTCGAAAATGATAACCGCTTCGTCCACGTACCCCTTGAGGAGTCTCAGGTGGGCCGAGGTAAGGGCAGTACCCAAGGTAGCCGCCACATGGCCGATCCCATGGGACACCAGGGCCAGCAAATCAAAATAGCCCTCGACTATGATAACGGTTTTTTTATCTTTCAGCCCATCGCGGGCCCGGTTAAAACCGTAAAGAATTCGGCCTTTCTGGTAAATTGGCGTCTCGGGTGAATTCAGGTATTTGGGCTGATTGTCTTCCTCCTCCAGGAGCCTGCCGCCGAAAGCTACGGGTCTGCCCGAAATATCAAAAATCGGACATATTATCCGGCCCCGGAAACGGTCATAACCGCCACGGCCGGCCGAACGGGTTTTTGTCAGTCCCGCGGACTCCATCACGCGCTCGGAGACTTTCTGCGAGCCGAGGTAATGACGCAGATTATCCCATCCCTTGGGAGACCATCCCAGATGGAAATCACGAACGATTTTATCATCCAATTCTCTGGATTTTAAGTAAGCCCTGGCCTCTTCTCCATCACGCCCGTCAAGCTGTTCCTGAAAAAACCCGCGGGCTAGATCCACCGCG
>JAZGHI010000492.1:0-2165 GCA_036480955.1 Candidatus Adiutricales bacterium | reverse complement strand
AGTTCAGCGTCAGTGTAAACGTCTTTCATCAGCCGCCCTTCAACCAGGTTTACGGTCTTAATGAATCCTTGATCGATAAAGGGTTTGAATTCCTCATGGCTGGAGGTGAACCGGATAATGTTTTCGGCAATATGCTGGGGAGACTCCAGGATGGAACCGGCGAAGAGAACGGCCTTGATGAAAACGTTGTGTACCAAAGCCTCCTCGCTGTCGCGGTCATACTCCATACCGTTAAACCGGGCATTATCCGAGTATTTTTTAATTAAATCATCGGCTATTGAACCGTAAGTTACCGAGAGGTCGCGGAAGAAGTAATCGGAAACCTCGAGGCCTTCATCGATAATTAAAGCCTTGAATAGTGTAGTCACAATATCGACGGCCACTTTGTGCAGACCCTTAGTCGGATCTTCCGCTGAAACTTCCTGGTGCTTATGCTCAAACGGATCATGGGTAAATTCCACCTGGGCCACATGGTTGGCCTTACGCCATGCTTCGATAAGAGTAAAGATCTCGATTCCCCAGTGTGAAGCGTACCGGAACCGCTTCAACTGCTCGATACTCATTACCACCTCGCCGGAAAGCTGATAATTGAACGAAAGAAGGAAGTCGATTAAGCGAAGCATTTTTTCTTCGTGACTGTCGGTAAACTTACGTTTCAGGGCTAGCAACAGGGGATCCAGCAGGAGCCTTTTTACCCGGCCATACATTCGGTTCCCGTCCCACCGTGCATAAAAGGCCTTTGAGAACTCGTAGTTCAGGGCCAGAATCGGAAAAAACAGCCGGTCCAATTGTACTTTTTTAAAGGTCCTGATATCCGCGTCCAGGAGACCGACCGAGGTAGCTCCCAGGGAGATGGCCACACCAAAGGCGAGAAAAAGATTCCGCCCTTTACCACGTATCGACAGTTCAAGGCCGGCATCCTCCATCCGTTTATAAACGGCAGAGAATCCCGGCCCATCGTTCCACTGAATGAAAAAATTGCGTACCTTCTGTTCGGTCAATATTTTTCTAAGCAGATTGATATCTTCTATTGTGGCGTTATCGACGCCGATAATGATGTTCGCCAGGTATCTGGCCCGTCTTAATTCATGTAAAATATTTTCAAAAATGGGCTGGGTGGCCGGCTGGTTGAACTCACTGGCCAGTGCGGGGATGATCAGAACCGGTTTTTTCCATTTGCTGTGGTTCATTAACTGTTGATGAAGGTCCGATCTTGGCGTTAGCTGATAAAAAGTTGTCAAGTTAGTCTGCTGTTGAGAAAAATTCGCCATACTCTCACCCCCTTTAGCCTAGTCCTATACCAAGATGTTGTTATAATATCCCAGGCAGCCTTTGCGCTTTGAGCCTGGCCCACGCTCTTGTTGAGGATATAAAAAAATTATACTATGTTGAATATCAATTATCATCCTGGCCGTCAACTTATAGGGCGGCAGACGAATATGTTACCGGCTGACCGGCCGGCCGCCGTGTGTCCTCTTCTTTATGGGGCCTACAGGGATAAGGTACAGGACCTCTTCACCCTGAGGAAGATTTAAAACCCCCCTAACCTCGTCATCAAAGAAAGCCCCAACACCGCAGCAGCCCCAATCCATGGCCTCAGCGGCTAGATAGGCCCTTTGGCCCAATCGGCCGGCGGCCAGGTAAGCCAGGCGGAGGGCTCGTGGGCCGATTGAGCGCTCGAGTCTTTCCAACGGGGCTGAAACAGCCAGAACCAGATTGGCCCGGCCGAGCCAGTCCTGGTCCAGAGCGGTTTTGCTCAATTTCAGGCCCATGAATCCGCCGGCGTTTTTTTTAAGAGAATGGTTTGAGGGCTGATATTGATAGCACCCATCCTTCAAGTCCTGGACGGCGTTGGTCACCAGATTGAGATTTATGAGATTAATGATTTCAGGTGTAACCACCAGACTGAGCAGACGCGAAAGGTCCCCGGGTTGAATATCCTTGGGTTTAAAATTTCGTCGGGAACGCCTGTTCTGGAGGGCCTCGACCAGGGTCGAGCCCCGAAAATCGTCCCGGTCCGGGGCGGGAAGAGATACAGCCGAACTCTCCGGCCAGGCCGGAACATCCGAAGGGGATTCAGCCGTTCTCTGAAGTGTTCTTTCCCAGATTTGAGTGATTAAATCGAAAGGAATCTCTCTAGCCGCCGCAGGTCCGGCCGTTGGCGG
>JAZGHI010000491.1:0-3297 GCA_036480955.1 Candidatus Adiutricales bacterium | reverse complement strand
GGCATACTTGCCGAATTTATTGGCAGATGAAAATATGGGCCTCAAATGAGGCTCAGTATGGAGCATTTTGACAAAAGAGGATATTATTTCAAATATAGCGCTAGATCTTCGAAAAGCCAATAATTTTTCTAGCCTGAGGATGGCGATGACTTGTGGCTGATGAACAGTTCGTCCTCTGTAGCAAGAATCCTCATTAAGGGCCTCGCGGCCAATTATCTGATAATTATCCGAGGGTTATGAGGTGGAGGCATGAATTTATTGGAAGCCATTGAATCATCCGACCCCGTTAGTACGTCCGCCCGGTTAGATACGCTGGCATGTTCGGAGCGAGATGTCTGGGAAATACACCTCTCGCTGTTTCCAGTAGTGCAAAGGGTTCTCAATCCGCCATATATAAATCCCCACCTGCCCAAAATGTATCGTGTCATTCGGGAACTTCTCGCCTATCTTTCAAAGGATGAATTCGAAGCCCTGCTGCGATTGGAAGCGAACGAATATACAAACAGACCTAAGCTGGACAGGCTGACCCGGGCCAAGGCGCTAAAAGCAACAGTCTCTTTTAAAGACCTGCAATCCGCCCTGGCCGCCCAGGACTTGGAAAAGGCCGCCGTGCTGATGACCACTCTCTATACCCACGACGGCGCGGCCGAATTTGCCAAACGGTTGTTGTTGTTAGGCAGCGGTTACCTGGATAATTCACTGGGCCATTCCGTGTCCTGCACGGCTCTTATCCTGCTTGAAATGATTGAACGCACAGACCAGGATCCCTGGCCCACGCTGGTTCTTTTAGCTGACTATTTCTGCAAAGGCCAATTCCTGGCCTTTCCCGAAACACAAAAACCAGCTCAGGTCCTTTTGGAAGAAAGTATAGACCAGTACGTCAGAAAAGCGGTCAGTGGAACCGGAATCTTGAACCTGCATCACACCATAACCATCTATACACTCTATCGCGTTCGGCATCTTTTTGACAAAGCGGAATTCGGCCACATGCTCGATTCCTGGGCCAACTGGATGGGAGAAAAAGAGTCCAGCCAGGTAAGACTGCCGGATGCTGTGGGCAAACCCGCGGGTAATCATGAAGACTTTGACCATCTTTACTCCGGCCTGGATCCCGGCCTTTTAACTGCCTCTATCATGCCCATGCTTTCTTCACCTTCGAGCCGGGAACAACTAAGTAGTTATCTCATCAAATCATTATGCGGACAGTATAAGGGCAGCTACGATCCCCATTATATAACCGGGCTCGGATCAATCATATGGATAATGCGCAAATATTGGAATCAGGAGGATCTGGTTTTAAACGCTATGTACCAGTACCTTGGCTATGTTTTTGATGGTCTCCGCCCATAACCAACCCGCGCGTATGAACAGCGTGGGTCTCTCCGGAGATTGCATGTTACGAAATACTCGAATATACTGAAGACGGATAATGAAGCGTGCTTGGACTCAATTACAGGGTAAACCTCTTTAAGATCATGAAACGAGGAAAGGGGCAAATGTGAGCGAATTTTGTGTGGTGGTAGCCAGCGGAGCTCGGGCCCGCTTCTTCACCCTTGAACCGATTGATGTTCCTGAATTCGAATCGGGGCCGAGGCTGGTGGAGCGGGGAGAAATTTTCAACGAGGAGAAGTCGATTCCGGGACTAGAAAAATATTCAGGCCCAAAAGCCGGCAGTCACCGAGGCTCCTCCGGTGGTCCGGCTCACGATTACGAAGACCACCGATTGAAGCATGAACTTGAGGCTGACCGGCGTTTTGCGCGTCAAATTCTGACGAAGACCAGGCAGATAACAAAGGACTACAAGGCCCGCCATCTTGTAGTAGCCGCCCCGGCCCGAATCCTCGGATCCCTGAACAATGAACTGAAAAATCTGGGGCAACTGGGTTTCAGCACGCACAAGGTGGCCAAAGATTTAACCAAATTCTCACCCGAGCAGATCCATAAGCATCTTCATGAAAAAGGTATCCTTCCTACGCGTAAAGGACCCGGAAATTATGCATGACCTCCTCCCTGCTTTTTTCCTTCTGAGTTCTTTTTCACCGATACCCGTCCCAAGGCGCTGCTCACAACGTTCATGAAATTTGGTGACTAACAATCCAGCCTGAGGGGGAAATAATGACCACTGAAGAAAACGAGTATGTTTCCGCCCCATTATTAAGTGTAGCCGAGGCGGTGAAATATCTAGGTGTAGGCCGCAAAGTAGTGTATCAGTTAATCGAGAGAGGTGACATCAAGGCCGTTAAGGCTGGGAAATCAGTGGTTATCGAGAAAAAGTCGCTGGACGAATTCCGGGCCAGCGGCAAGTTGACTTGATAACATGATTTTTTCCGATGTCATAAATATTTAGGGCATTATTTTTAGTGTCGTTATTAAACATAAGGAGTACATTTTTATGGCAGATAAATCCGATCGGTACTCTGAAAACGTCTCAGGGAAATACTACGTAGACAGCAACTGTCTTTTTTGTGAGACCTGTGTCGAGCTTGCCCCCGACAATTTTATCTCAAATAATGATGAGTACGCTTATGTAATGAAACAACCGGACAACGACTCGGAAGAGGAGCAATGTCAGGAGGCCATGGATAGCTGCCCGACCGATGCCATCGGTGACGATGGTGAATAGATCTCGGCCTTAAACCCTTAAATCCGGTAAGAGACACGGCGGGGTCTCAATCTTCAGGACGACTCCTCAGGCCTGTGGGTATCGCCCAGGTACCTGATAATCATCTTGATATCCTCCCAGACTTCCCGGCGTTTCTCCGGATACTCCAGCAGATAAGCCGGATGGAAGGTGGGCATGACCGGGATCCCGGATAGGTCGTGGAACCGGTGGCGGAGTTTCGGCAGGGATTCTCTTCGCCCAAGCAATCCCTGGGCCGCTGTCTGACCCAGAATGCAGATGACCTTGGGCCTGATGGATGATATTTGCCTGAATAGAAACGGCCGGCAGGTTCTGATCTCGGGCTGATGAGGATCACGGTCTTCTGGCGGCCGGCATTTGACCAGGGTGGTCAGATAACAATCTTCCCGCCGCATTTCAATGCCCTTCACTATAATATCCGTAAGAACCTGCCCCACCTCCCCGGTAAACGGGTCGCCTTCCCGGTCCTCGTCCTCAATGGGCGCCCCGCCGACAAACATCAGATCAGCCCGTGGATGCCCTTCACCAAATACAATCCGTTTTCGCGCACCCGACAGTTCGCACCGGAAGCATTCACCCAGATCGTTTCTGATGTCATCTAATGTTTCTTTAAAGGATTCGGGAAAAGAGTCCGGTGGGGGTATAGGTCGGACCAG
>JAZGHI010000490.1:0-8460 GCA_036480955.1 Candidatus Adiutricales bacterium | reverse complement strand
CCGCTCCGCCCACCTTGGAAAGACAGAGCGTTATGGCCGACGTCAGGGTCGTCTTCCCGTGGTCTATATGCCCAATCGTTCCGACATTTACATGCGGCTTCGTCCGCTTAAATTTCTCCTTGGCCATAGTCAGTCCTCCTTAGTCCTGACAGAATTCATATTTCCGTCCTGGATTGAAGTCTTCTAACCTCATAAATTCGCTATTATCTCTTCCGAAACGGATTCCGGTAATTTTTCGTATCGGTCAAACTGCATACTGAATGTGGCGCGCCCCTGGGTACCGGACCTAAGATCGGTGGCATACCCGAACATATTGGCCAGAGGAAGGTCCGCTGATATTATCTGGACACTGGCTCGGGTTTCCATGCCTCGAATCCGGCCGCGCCGTGAGCTGAAGCCACTTATGACCTCTCCCACATATTTTTCCGGCACGACAACCTCAACGTCCATCATAGGTTCCAGGAGAATGCATCCCGATTTTTTCAGACCTTCTTTCAGCCCGATGGAACCCGCGGTCATAAACGCCCGCTCCGATGAATCGACCTCATGATAAGATCCGTCGAACAGGGTCACCTTCAAATCGGTCACTGGAAATCCAGCCACAACGCCCGAGGTGGCCGCGTCCCTTACGCCCGCTTCGATTGCCCTGAAATACTCCCGAGGAACAACCCCTCCCACAATCTCTATGGAAAAAATCAGACCCGATCCCGGTTTTCCCGGCTCAAGCTTCAGCCAAACATGGCCAAATTGACCGCGCCCGCCGGTCTGGCGTACGAACCGCCCTTCTGAATCCACGGTCCGTGTGATTGTCTCACGATAAGCCACCCGCGGACGGCCGATTTTGGCCCGGACGTTAAACTCCCGCAACAACCGGTCGACGATGATTTCCAGATGCAGCTCTCCCATGCCCGAAATTATTATCTCATCGGTCTCTTCGTCGGTCCTCCTTCGAAAAGTCGGGTCTTCAGCTGAAATTTTTTCCAAGGCCAGTGACAAACGGTCTTGGTCGGGCTTGCTGTGCGGCTCCACCGAGACATGGACAACCGGCTCGGGGATGTGGATGCTCTCGAGCACGATCGTGCCGGTGACATCACAGAGCGTATCCCCCGTGGTGGTATTTCTTAGACCCACCACGGCGACTATATCTCCGGCATAAACCTCCTTGATCTCCTCACGCGCGTCAGCGTGCATTTTCAACAGGCGTCCGATCTTTTCCTTGGTCTGTTTGGTGGAGTTATAAACCTGGGAGCCGGATTTAAGCTGGCCGGAATAAATCCGCAGAAATGATAAATGACCCGCAAAAGGGTCATTCATAATTTTAAAACACAGGGCCGAAAAGTACTCATCATCAGAGGCCTGCCGAGTGATAGTTTGACCATGATTGTCAAGACCTTCAACCGGCGGGACATCTAAAGGAGAGGGTAGGAAAGCCGTGATCGCGTCCAGTAAAGGCTGGATACCTTTGTTTTTAAAAGCGGCGCCTAAACAGACTGGTACGCAAACCAGATCCACCGTGGCCCGCCGCAACCCGGCCCGTATATCCGTTGGCTTCAATTCCTGTCCGTTTAAGTATTGCTCCATAACCTGTTCATCCAGTTCGGCCAGGGTCTCGATCATGGCCTCACGGGCCTTTGAGTATTCATCCTCGAATTCCGGGGGAATGTCGCCGACCCTGAATACTTTCCCCAATGTGCTCTCATCGTATATTATAGCCCGGCTTTCTATAAGATCTATCAGGCCGATAAAATTTTCTTCCTTGCCTACCGGTATCTGGATCAGTATGGGCGTCGTCTTCAGCCGGTCCGTCATTTGATCAAGGCAACGTCTGTAATCGGCACCGACCCGATCCATCTTGTTTATGAAGGCCAACCGGGGAACTCTGTAGCGACCTGCCTGCCGCCAAACCGTCTCCGATTGAGGTTCAACCGCGCCTACCGCGCAAAATATGGCCACCATCCCGTCCAACACCCGGAGTGAACGTTCGACCTCCATGGTAAAATCGACGTGCCCGGGCGTGTCGATAATGTTTATACGATGGTCATCCCAAAAGCAGGTGGTGGCCGCCGAGGTGATGGTTATACCTCTTTCCTGCTCCTGCTCCATCCAGTCCATAACAGCCTGGCCGTCGTGGACCTCACCCATTTTGTGAGAGACGCCGGTATAGTAGAGAATCCGCTCGCTGGTGGTTGTCTTTCCGGCGTCAATATGGGCGGTAATTCCGATATTGCGGATTCTCTCTAATGGAACAGCACGGGCCAATATCAGTCCTAAACTTTACCATCGGTAATGGGCAAAGGCCTTATTAGCCTCAGCCATTCGATGTGTATCTTCCTTTTTCTTTACCGCGCCACCCCGGCCCTGTGCCGCGTCCATTATTTCAGCCGCCAATTTGCTCACCATATTCTTCTCGTTCCTGGCTTTAGCGTACTGAATAATCCAGCGGATACATAAAGCATTTCGTCTTGAAGGACGGATTTCTATCGGTATCTGATAAGTGGAACCTCCGACCCTGCGGCTCTTGACTTCCACAACCGGTTTTACATTCTCCAAAGCCTGTTCGAATATTTTCTTGGGATCTTCATTGGTTCTGGCGGCGACTATATCTAGAGCCTGATACGTAATTCGTTCCGCCAAGCTCTTTTTACCCCGGCGCATTATGCCTCTCATAAATTCGGCAATAGTCCGGCTTTGGTATTTCGGGTCGGGTATTATTTCTCTTTTTGGAACCTCTCGTCGCCTGGGCATAATCTATCCTTACAAATACGTTATCTTGGTTTTTTGGTGCCGTATTTACTGCGGCCTTGCCGACGGTCCTGTACACCGATGGTGTCAAGGGTACCCCTGACGACATGGTACCTGATACCCGGCATGTCTTTGACTCGTCCGCCGCGGATGAGGACCACTGAATGCTCCTGGAGGTTATGCCCTTCCCCCGGAATGTAGGTCGTAACCTCCATGCCGTTTGTCAGCCTGACACGAGCTATCTTGCGCAGAGCGGAATTCGGTTTCTTCGGGGTTTTGGTATACACCCGAAGGCAGACTCCCCTTTTCTGAGGGCAGCCTTTAAGAGCGGGTGTGTTGCTCTTCTTCCGCTGCTTTTTTCTCCCTTTCCGGACTAACTGATTAATTGTCGGCATAACCTTGATTCCCTATAATAATGCCCTCATTGGGCCGCTACCTTCCTTATTCAAGGAAGGAGGCCCGGTAAGGGCCGTCTAACGAAAATGAATGGCTGTTTCCGTAGCCATCCAAGGAGGCTACTAATAGTATATACTGCCTTAATATGTCAAGCTTTTTTTCGAAAAACATCGCTTAAATCATATCTTTTTTATTCGCGGTTTCCCGTGGCTGCCTGACGATATCTTTTTCATTCATCAGCTCCATATCCAACGGTTCCCGATAATTTGAACCAGGGCTGGAGACCCAGTCATCAAACCGCTTCTTCTTCAGATACTTTTTCTCCTAATATCCTATACTTAGCCAATCCTGACCCTGCAGGAATCAACCGGCCCATGATCACATTCTCCTTGAGCCCCTGCAGGCGGTCAACCTTCCCGGCTATGGCCGCCTCAGTCAAAACCTTAGTCGTTTCCTGGAAGCTGGCCGCCGAGATAAAACTCTCAGTCGAAAGAGAAGCTTTGGTGATGCCCAGTAACATGGGTTCACCGAGGGCGGGTTTCTGTTTCTGGGTTATCATCAGCTCATTGACTTCCTCGAAACGATACCGCTCGACCTGTTCATCCACGAGAAAATCGGTATCACCCGGATCGGTCACGCTCACCTTCCGAAGCATCTGGCGTACTATAGTCTCGATGTGTTTATCGTTTATCTGGACACCTTGCAGCCGGTAAACTTCCTGGATTTCATCAACCAGGTATTTGGCCAACTCCTTTAATCCCCGAATTGCCAGGATATCATGCGGGTTGGCGGATCCATCCATTAAAGGCTCTCCCGCCCGTATATAGTCCCCCTCATGAACCGTGATGTGCTTACCCCTGGCGATTGCATATTCTTTGGGATCTCCTACATCCGGTGTGATAATAACTCTCCGGCGCCCTTTAGTCTGTTTCCCGAATGATACAAGTCCGTCGATCTCACTGATAACGGCGTGTTCTTTGGGTTTACGCACCTCGAAGAGTTCAGCCACGCGTGGCAGACCACCGGTAATATCCTTGGTCTTAGTAGTCTCCCGTGGGATCTTGGCCAGAATATCTCCGGCTGACACTTCATCTTTCTCCCCGACCAAAATAATGGCGCTAAGGGGCAAGCTATAACGGCTCGCTGTCCCTTTCTCGTTTTTCTTCACTCGTCCCTGGTTGTCGGTTATGGTAATCCGGGGCCGCGCTTCGGTTTCCTTAAACTCGGTAATGACCTGTGAAGACATTCCGGTAACCGGATCCACCCGCTCGGTCATAGTCTTACCGGCCTCAATGTCGGAGAAACGGACCCGCCCGGAAACCTCTGTCAGAATCGGCGTGGTAAAGGGGTCCCATTCGGCCAGAACCGTACCCGATTCCACGGGGTGATCATCCTTGACCAGCAGATGGGCTCCGTAAATCACCTGATAGCGCTCTCGTTCACGGCCCAACTCACTCACGATAGCCACTTCACCCTTTCGGCTCATGACAACCCGCTGGCCTTCTGAAGACTTCACAGTTCTCAAATCCAGGAATTTTATGATCCCCTTATTTCGTGAAGTAATCTGTGTCTGTTCGACGCGACGGCTAGCAGTACCACCTATATGGAAAGTCCTCATGGTAAGCTGAGTTCCGGGTTCGCCGATTGATTGGGCGGCGATAATGCCGATGGCTTCACCGATTTGCACCTCGTTTCCATGGGCCAGGTCCCGGCCGTAGCATTTTACGCAGACACCTTTTTTTGAATGGCAAGTTAAAACGGAACGTATCTGAACACGGTCCAATCCGGCCTCATCGATCCTTCTTACGGCTGCCTCATCTATCTCTTCATTTGCCTTGGCCAGGAGTTCATCCGTGTAAGGATCTGTTATATCTTCCAGGGCGTTTCTGCCCATAATCCGCTCACCCACCGGCTGGATAATCTCACCGGCCTCACGGAGAGCCTCGACCCAGATCCCGTCCAAGGTGCCGCAATCAACCTCGGAGATGATGCAATCCTGGGAGACGTCCACTAGACGCCGGGTCAAGTAACCTGAATTCGCTGTTTTCAGGGCGGTATCAGCCAGACCCTTGCGCGCGCCGTGGGTTGAGACAAAGTACTCGATAACGTTCAGGCCTTCTCTGAAATTGGCAATAATCGGCTGCTCGATGATTTCACCGGTGGGCTTGGCCATGAGGCCCCTCATCCCGGCCAACTGCTTCATCTGGTCTTTGCTCCCTCGAGCCCCCGAGTCAGCCATCATAAAAATGGAATTGAAACTGGGCAGTTCCTCATGCTCACCGGTCTTACTTTCAGTCGTCTCGGTGGAAATCTCGTCCATCATGTCGCGGGCAACTTTATCCTGGGCGCGAGTCCAGATATCGATTACTTTGTTGTATTTTTCACCCTCGGTGATCAAGCCGTCCCGGTACTGTTTCTCTATTAATCTGACTTCACCCCGAGCATGCTGAATAGTCTTATTTTTACTCCCGGGTATAACCATATCTGAGATGCAGATGGAAGTACCTGACTTGGTGGCGTATTCATACCCTAGGTCTTTCAACTGGTCGGCCAAGATTACCGTTTTTTTAGTACCGGCATTACGGTAGCAGGTACTTATCAAGTTCAGGCATTCTTTCTTGGTCATGACCTTGTTGGCCAGCTCAAAACCCAACTCATCCGGGATGATTTCCCAGAGTAAAACACGACCGGTTGTAGTGTCGTATATCTGGCCGTTGAGACGAATCTTGATCCGGGCATGCAAATCCAATTCCTCCGCGTCATAGGCGATGCGGACTTCCTCCAGACTGCCGAAAAGACGTCCTTCGCCTTTCACGAGCGCCTTTTCCTGGGTCAAATAATATGCTCCCAGAACTATATCGTGAGTGGGTATGATCTCAGGTTCACCATTGGCCGGTGAAAGGATATTATTGGTGGACATCATGAGGACCCTGGCCTCGATCTGGGCCTCGATAGACAGAGGGATGTGTACCGCCATCTGATCGCCGTCAAAATCCGCGTTAAAGGCATGGCAGACCAGTGGATGCAGTTGAATGGCCTTTCCTTCTATCAGAATAGGCTCGAAAGCCTGCACACCGAGTCGATGCAATGTGGGTGCCCTGTTGAGTATAATCGGGTATTCTCTTACCACTTCGGATAAGGTATCCCAGACCTCTTCGGTCTCCCTTTCAACCATCTTTTTGGCGCTCTTGATGGTGGTGACATACCCTTTCTCTTCCAGGCGCTGATAGATAAACGGTTTGAAAAGTTCCAGGGCCATCTTTTTAGGCAGGCCGCATTGGTGGAGCCTCAGATCCGGCCCGACCACAATAACAGAACGGCCGGAATAATCGACCCTTTTGCCCAACAGGTTTTGTCTGAACCTCCCCTGTTTGCCTTTCAGCATATCTGATAAGGATTTGAGCGGCCGTTTATTGGCGCCGGTTATGGTCTTGCCGCGTCGACCGTTATCAAAGAGTACGTCCACCGCTTCCTGAAGCATCCGCTTTTCATTCCGGATGATGATTTCCGGTGCACTGAGTTCCATCAATCTTTTCAGGCGATTATTTCGATTTATGACCCGACGGTAAAGGTCGTTAAGATCGGAAGTGGCGAAACGGCCGCCATCCAGGGGAACAAGCGGACGCAGATCCGGAGGCAGTACCGGAATAACGTTCATGATCATCCACTCCGGCTTATTGCCGGAATCACGGAAGGCCTCCACAACTTTAAGCCTCTTGCTCAGTTTCTTCCGTTTGGCCTCGGAAGCCGTCTCGGTCATATCTCGCCTTAACTCAGAGGACAGCTCATCTAGCTGCAGTTCAGACAGCATCGTTTGAATGACTTCGGCGCCTATTCCGGCGGTGAACCCGTCGCCATATTCCTCGAGGGCTTGTCGGTAGCGTTCCTCGCTTAAAACCTGCCCCCGGGAAAGAGAGGACTCCTTCGGATCTATGACAATAAAGGATTCGAAATACAGAACCTTTTCCAGTTCTTTCAGAGTAAGGTCCAGAAGGTTACCAACCTTGGAGGGCAGGCTCTTCAGAAACCAAATATGGGCCACCGGAGAAGCGAGCTCGATATGGCCCATTCTTTCACGGCGCACTTTCGACTGAATAACTTCAACACCGCACTTCTCGCAGACCACGCCGCGATGTTTCATACGCTTATACTTCCCGCAATTGCATTCGTAATCTTTAGTGGGCCCAAAAATCTTGGCGCAAAAAAGTCCATCGCGCTCAGGCTTAAACGTCCTGTAATTAATCGTTTCCGGTTTTTTAACTTCACCAAACGACCATTTGCGAATTTTTTCAGGTGAAGCCAAGGCGATCCTGACCGCGTTATACGGCATCGGATCTTTGGGTCGATTAAATAAACTCAGGATATCTTCCAATGCATCACTCCTTTTTAAGACTAGTTAAAAATCGGCCGGCTCAATCACTTCCGCCGGCTCCCCATCTTCAATCAGTTCAACATCTAATCCCAGAGCCATCAGTTCTTTTACTAAAACATTAAATGACTCCGGTATGCCCGCTTCGAGGACATTGTCTCCCTTGACGATCTTTTCATACATACGGGTTCGTCCAACCACGTCATCAGACTTGACGGTCAAGAACTCCTGCAACGAGTATGACGCCCCATAAGCTTCCATGGCCCACACTTCCATCTCACCGAGCCGCTGGCCGCCGAACTGGGCCTTGCCCCCAAGAGGCTGCTGCGTAACCAGAGAATACGGGCCAATTGAACGGGCGTGGATTTTGTCATCAACGAGGTGGTTTAGTTTCAGCATATACATGATCCCGACGGTAATATCGGTATCGAACTTCTCCCCTGTTCGGCCATCCCATAAAGTGGTCTGGCCCACAACCGGGAGACCGGCTGATTTGAGGAATTTCTGGATTTCTTCCTCGGTAGCCCCATCGAAGACCGGTGTGGCTACATGCAGGCCGTTACTCGATCTGTTCAGAAGTTCTTTAAGTTCCGTTTCGTTCAACCCTTCAATATAATGTTTAAAACCTAGAGGACCGAGAATCGATTTCAACCGGGTTCGCAGTTTTTCTTTTGAAACCTCGTCAACCAGGTGCGCAATCTGACGGCCCAATTCCTTTGACGCCCAGCCCAGATGGGTTTCCAGAATCTGTCCCACGTTCATCCGGGAGGGCACGCCCAAAGGATTTAGTACTATATCCACCGCAGTGCCATCTTCAAAATAAGGCATGTCTTCGTCGGGCAGGATACGGCTGACCACGCCTTTATTCCCATGACGGCCGGCCATTTTGTCCCCGACCGATAATTTTCGCTTCATGGCCACGTAAACTTTGACCATTTTAATCACGCCGGGCG
>JAZGHI010000489.1:0-10212 GCA_036480955.1 Candidatus Adiutricales bacterium | reverse complement strand
ATCCAGATAATTGGATACATGGTCCTGATTGTGTCGCGGCCAGTGCTCAAGAAGTTGGGCCAGTTTTTCCATATCGCTTAAGTGAGAATCCACTTTCCGTTGCTCCTGAAAAATTTAAAAGTACTTTTATACCCTTAAGGAAAAAAGGCAATCCTTTTCTTTTTTTGCGGCAATTTAAAATAAGTAGTTGAGATATGAGCTTTTTTGAACCCGGAGTCGTTCTAATTCTGCCCTCTTCTTTGGCGGTAAACAAGGAAAGGCGGAAGCTTCTCGAAGAAGCGCACGATGGGGTGATTATTGAGCCCCGCATCTACACTTTTGAACGGTTGTCCGAAAAAATAGCCTCGGAGATCGAGTTGGAAGGCCGGCCTTTATCCAACCTTGGCCGGGCAATGATCTTCCAGCAAATTCTTGAAAAAGATGAATATACACGGGGTTGGCCCGGTCGCCCCGCCTTTCCGGGCCTGCGCCGCCGGCTTCTTGACGTCCTGGACTATCTAAAAGAAGGCGGTCTCTCAGAACCGGAATTTTTAAAGCTGACCAATGATCTGGAGGCCGGAAGAATGTGGCCGGGCCTGGCCGCCCTGTATTCGGATTATGAGCGTATAATCAAAGAAAAACAATTAGTTGATCGCGCGGGGGTTCGGAAGTCAATTCTTGAAGCGCTTGATGATAAACAGGTTTTGAGAGTATTCACCGGGATAGAAAGAATCATGATCAGGGATTTTTATTTCCTGACGCCGTTCCAGATAAAAATGATCAAAGCCTTTTCCCGCATGTTCGAACGGGTTGAAGTCCATCTTAATTGTCCTGAATGGGTGCTGGGACTGGATTTTGCTCAAGTTGACAATCCCGCCAATCCTTTTTATGAAATTCTTGCCCTGGCCAAAGATATTGAATCCCTGGGCACCGAGTCAGGCGGCCTTAATCTCCAATTTTCCACGGGAAACGGCAAAACCTCTGCTCCGCTCTCTTGGATTAAAGAAAACCTCTTCAACCCAACTCCGGTTCAGAATGGTTTCCCGGAAATAAACGGCCATATTCAAATACTGGCAGCGCCGGGAAGGTACGCCGAAGTTGAGGCCATAGGCCGAAGCGTATTCGAGCTCCTTGAACAGGGAATCGCTCCGGATAATATTGCCGTGGCTTTCAGTGATTTAAGCGCCTATGGTCAACTGGTGGAGGACGTTTTCCGCCGGTTTAATCTGCCTCTTTTTTTCAGGCGGGGCAGTCCGTTAGCCGTACAGGCCCCGGTCAGAGCCATCTTGGCCTTGCTCAGACTGGCTGAATCGCATTGGGAGCGGGAGAACGTCCTGAACCTCCTGGCTTCACCCTATCTCGATTTCAATATTACTCTCCCCTGGCCCCGGATAGAAAGCCTTAGTCTTCAGGCGGGGATAATAGACGAACGAACCGGGGAGACCTGGGTCTCAAGTCTCCGGAAGCTAGCCGGAAAACGGCCCAAAGACCGGCCGGAGATCGAGGAGCTAATCGGGGCGATCACTTATATAAAAAAGATAGTCGAGTCTTTGGTGAGACCTCAAACCTGGGGCGAGTTTAACAACCACGCCCAGGAAATTCTCACTCAGTTGAAGATTCAGGAAAAGGCGCTGGAACGGTTTCGCACTTTCCACATTCGGGACACCGCGGCCCTGGATAAGTTATGGACCTGTCTGGACGATCTGGAAAGCGCGGCCAGTGAATCTGATTCGAGCCGGGTCAAGCACTCCCCGGCCGCTCTGGCCAGGGGGCTCCTCAGGGCCATGGAAGGTCAAAACGTGGGGCAGGGCACGTATCAGCCTTCCGGGGTAATGGTTCTTGATGTTCATGATCTTCAGGGCCTCCGGTTTGACTATCTGTTCCTGGGCGGTCTGAATGAAGGTGAGTTCCCTCATCCATATCAGGAAAGTTCCATAATTTCGGACAGGAATCGAAGGGAGTTGAACAACAAAGCCGGTCGGGAGGTGCTGATGACCTCGGCCGCCAGATATCGCCGTGAGGAGCTATTGTTTTACCACGCGCTGGCTTCAACCAAAAAATGCTGCTACCTTTCATACAGCCGAATGGATGAAGACACGCGGATCATGCTGCCATCCGCCTTGCTGGATGAGATCGTCCGCCTGTGGCCGGCTGGATCCCTGCCGGTAGAAGAACCCGAGCGCGAGATCTTTCCGACTCTATCCCAGGTCTTGTCTCCGGAAGAACTCACCGGGCGGCTGACCAGCGACCTCTTCAGCAGAAAGCCGAAGAAAAGCATGGAAACGAAGCTGGGCCGGGAAGTGCTGGCCGGGCTGCTCGAAAGGAGCGATCAGCGTGTCCGGTGGCAGTCGATTCTGGACAGAATCTCTTTTGAGCAGACCAGAGAGTCCCCGGACTTAGATAGCGGCACCGGACAAATTTCTCCGGAATCCCTCGAGAATTGGCTGGAGAATTTACCTGAATATAAAGGCGCTCCCCTGCTTTCGCCTACCGTTATGGAAGATTACGGACGCTGTCCGTTTTATTTCTGGGTAAAGCATGTTCTTAAGCTGGAACCATTGGCCGAAACCGGCGATGAAATCAGCACGCTGGATGAAGGCGGTCTCGTACACAAAACACTTTTCAAGTTCCTATCTCGTTTGTCTGATGAGAACAGGCTGCCGTTAAAGGGTGAACCAGTAGAAGAAAAATTATTTTTTGAAATTGTCAATCAGGTTCTGGATAATGCGGAAGACGAGATACAGGTAGGCCGAAGGCCCCTGTGGACGATTAAGCGGCAGGCGATTTTCCGATTACTCAGCCTCTGGCTGAAAATAGAACAAAAAAGGGAAGACGATCTTATTCCCACATATTTTGAATGGTCTTTCGGCCTTAAAAAAGAAAATCCTCCGGTTGAGGTCCCATTCCTGACAGACGGACGAATATTTTTCCAGGGAAGGGCGGACCAGATCGATATCTCGACCGACCGATGCCGGGTTGTTGACTACAAGTTGTCTCGAAACGACAACGCGTACAGCGGTCTCCTGAAAGAGCCGCAAATGGGGCTTACCAGTTTCCAGGCGCCTGTTTATCAAATTGCCGCAGCTCAGGTTTTTAACAGGCCTGGAGAAGCCACCTTCTATCTACTAAGAACACCGAAGCGTTTACAGCCATCCATTGCTACCACTGATGAATTTTTCTCCCTTGATCCTCAAAAGCGCCGGGATATGGTGAAACAGGGCCAAGGGAATTTTTTCAATACCGTTGAAAAAACGTGGACAAGGATACTGGCCGGAAATTTCGGACCTGAACCGAAAGGCCGTGAATGCTCGTACTGCGCTCATCGGCTGATTTGCAGGACAGTAGCCGTGGGGGAAGAATCTTGACCTTCAAATGGACTACAGCCCAGGATCGGATTTTTAGATTCGAAGACAATACCGCGGTACTGGCCGGGGCCGGTTCAGGCAAGACCATGACCCTCATCGAAATGATCCGCCGCCTGCTTGCGGGTCAAATTCCGAGGCTGGGCCAAGTGGAACTGGGACAGATTCTGGCCCTGACTTATACTGAAAAGGCGGCTCGGGAAATGCGGGACCGGCTGCGGAAGGTTCTGAACGCTGAAATTCTGGCGTCCTCCCCGGCACAAAGAGAATTCTGGCTGAGACAGCGCCGCTTTCTGGACCGCGCGCAGATAGGTACAATCCATGGCTTTTGCAATCAGGTCCTGAAAAAATACGCCCTGGAAGCGGATTTAGATCCGGATTACCGAATCATGGTTGAGGCGGCGGAAGTGAGGGACTTAAAAGAAAGGGCACTCAGGAAAACCCTCCTGGACCTCATTGATAATGATGACCCTGATCTGCTTAAACTCCTGGGATTCTTTCCCTGGAAAGGAGTTGGACGTTCGAAGGGCTTGGGCGATATCCTTGTCCGGCTCATGGCCCAGAACCGTACTTTTGGCCAGGCACTCAGGATCGATAATGAAGACGGCAACTCAATAAGAGAACATCAGGAAAGTTTGTTACAGGCAGCCGGCCTGGTTGATGAACTGATCGCGGCCCGGAGGATAACTCCGGAAAAATCTTATTTCGCAAAGGTAAAAGGGTTCGCAAATGAAGTCAGGTCTCTTATTCGGCCTGAAATGTCCGAAGATTATATATTGGAGTATCTGGACAGTTTAGAGGAGTTCTTAAAAGGCGGATGGTTCTTGGCAAAACCGGCCAGGGATACGGCCGTATCCGCTCTGGATGCCCTCCAGGCCGAACGCGCGTTTCGCCTGGTTCAGCCTTTAAAAGAAAGTCTTTTTCGATTGACGGGCCTGTTTTCCGCAGAATTTGAAACAGCCAAAGAGGAGCGGTTCGGCTTGGACTTCGACGATCTGCTGCTCAAAACCCGTCAACTCATGGCTGAGAATGAAGATATCAGGCGCCGCCTGAAAGAGCGATTCCGTGTTCTTCTGATCGATGAATTTCAAGACACTAACCGGCTACAGGCGGATATTCTGGCTTACCTGCTGGAGCCTCCCGGAAGGGAAAGACAGATTCCGAAGAACCTGGCCGCCATTGAATCCCTGGAAAGAGAGCCCAGGCACTTGATAGTATTTGGCGACGCCAAGCAGTCGATATATCGTTTCCGGGGAGCGGAAATAAGCGTGTTCAACCGGTTGAGGGATTCACTGACCGAAACCGGCGGGAATCAGCGGGGCCGAATCATAAGCCTGAATAAAAACTTTCGGTCCCGGAAACGTATTATCGAGTTTTTCAATCAATTTTTCACAAAGACTATGGGGTCATCCGTTGCGGATTTCGAGGCCGGATATGACGAAAATGATCGACAAGACTGGGCAAGATCCGATCTTCAACAGGACCCGGCCGTTGAAATTCTGGACTATGAAGGAACGGAAATAACCGCGGACGATCGTTTCCTCGAAGCCGAAGCGATTGCTCTTCGGATCAAGGAAATAACTGCCGGCGAATCCGGAATCACAGTCGAAGACGGCCGGTCTCCCGAGCCGGGTGATCTCACAATATTACTGAGAAGGTTCACCTATCTGGGGGTATACGAAAAGGCCCTGCGGCGCCTGAACCTGCCGCACTACACGGTTCGGGGCAGAGGATTCTATCAGTGTCAGGAAGTCTGGGACCTGATTAACCTCTTATCATTTGTGGCCCACCCCGAAGACGGTCAGTCCCTGCTGGGCGTGCTTCGGTCTCCGCTAGCTGGAATAAACGACGAAACGCTAACCCGGCTGGCCTTTCCGGACATTGATAAGATCGGCCGAAACATCTTGGAATATTTCAGGGATTCGGACGCGTCGTGGCCGGAATCCCTGACCTCTGGACAAATAAAAGCCCTCGAGCGGATTAAAAAGGTGCTGGCCGCTTTAGAAGGGCAGGCTGGAAGGTTTTTACCGGCTGAGTTGATAGAGACCGCCATCGAGGAGACCGACTACCTGGCCGTGCTTTCCGCTCAGTATCAGGGCCAGCAGAAAGTGGCAAATGTGCAGCGGTTTATCGAAATCCTTCGCCGGATTCCTCTGGAAACCCTTTTTCTGCCTAGTGAACTCGTAAGGTATTTCAAGACGCGTCTGGATGAAATGAGCGAAGATCCGGAGGCGCAGATGGCCCCGGAGGGTGAGGGCTCAATACAGATTATGACCATCCACCAGTCAAAGGGCCTGGAGTTTCCTATCGTTTTCGTCCCGGATATCGGAAACCTGGCTCCCTCACGTCGAGGAGAGCCGCTGGTCTTCGGGCCTGGGAGCGGTTTTGGTATTGCTTTTAACGATCCGGAGACAGGCCGGAGAATGAAACCAAAGGATTACCTTAAATTCGAGCAGGAAGATAAAGCCAGGGACACGGCCGAACACGCGCGCCTGTTTTACGTGGCCGCTACGCGGGCCAAGGATTATCTGGTCTTTTCCGGCAATCCCTCGCGCTCATCAAGGAGAAATTCATGGAGGGCGGCCTTAGATGAATTTGCTCAAGAAAGACCTGACCTGATTACGATCAATAGAGTTGAAAAACCCGAACTGACAGGTAAGAAAGAAGATTATCTTTCAGAGGAGGTGATTGACCGTATAACCGGTACGAGTGATAACGCGAAAAAAATATTGGCCAGAGCTTTGGATCGGGAATTGCCCAGTCCTAAAACGATGGCCATGAACGTGACCGACATGGGATCGTTCTTAATATGCCCTCGAATGTATTATCTTGAAAAGGAATTGGGCCAACCTGATCGAAATGAAACTAGGGGTGAAATCAAAGATCCAATGAGTTTAAGCCCAGCGCAGATCGGGAACATCGTGCACGGGTTGCTGGAAACCATTGATTTGAGCCGACCGGTGAGGGTCGACGATATCAGGGCCCAGGCCCTGAAGGAGGCGGATAAAACAGGCGCAAGATTAAATACCGGCCAGATTGACCGTATCGCGCGAATGGCCGCCGGGTTTTTCGAACACCCATGGGGCAGGGACCTGCTGAAGTCAAAGAGGGAAATCGTGAAGCGGGAGATGCCCTTCTGGTTGAGCGTCAAACCTGTGGATTCGTCCGGTCCTGAGATGACGCTGACCGGAGAGATAGACCTTTTTTATGTCACGCCCCAGGGCCTGGCCCGTTTAGTGGACTTTAAATACACTGCTCAGCCGAAATTTAAACGCTACAAGCCCCAACTCATGATCTACTCACTAGCCCTCGCAAAAGCCGGCCTGGCCGGTAAACTCGAAGCCGGCCTCTATTTCATGAACGAGGGAATGTCTCAGCTGGCCGTGTTAGACCTGAACCCGGGTTGGGAAAAAAAGCTGGAAGCGGACATCGGGGAGGCGGCCACGGAATTGGCCCGGCTGATGAACTCTGCGCCAACCGAGCCGGAACCGCCGCCTGAATGCCCTTACCTGGACTGCAATTATAAGAACGCCTGTCGAAGTCATTTAAATTGATCTGCCCTATAATTCTCAATCTCTATTTGGATTTACCGAAACCCTGCTCTGTGATACAATTGTTACAGTGATATTTAATTTCAAGCCCGCCCGGTCAAAATGTGGGACGGGATTTAACAGGCGGGAAAGTGCATTAATATGCCTGGATATTTAAAAATAATACTGATCATCCTGCTCCTGATTTATATTTTCAGTCCCTACGATCTCATCCCAGATTTGTTCCCTCCGTTTGGCTGGCTGGACGACGCCTTTGTCTTAGGTCTGGTTATGTACGTTCTAAGGAAAGGAGCATTGCCCGGTATATTATCGTCACTTTTTAGAAGGCAGGCACAATTTGGACGGTATTCCCAGCAACAGACTTACAAAACAGGGGATTTCAAAAAAGATACATCCGGACCTAAAAATCCGTTCGAGATACTGGGCGTTGGACCCGATGCCAGTCTGGAGGAAATTCACGCGGCCTTCCGCGAAGCCGCTCAACAATACCATCCTGACAAAGTCTCCCATTTAGGCCCTGAGTTAAGAGAACTGGCCAATGAGAAATTTATTGAAATTCAGAAAGCGTACGAAGAAGTGCAGAAAATACGCAAGACTTAAAAACTTCGGGAAACTGATGAGGCCCCGGTGCTTACCTGTCGCCAGCACTACCCAGGTAGTTGATCTTTCTATTAAATTGGTATATAAAACGCCTATTTGATTTTTAACGCGCACCATGACCGTATATTAAAGTCAGCCGCGGCAGTACAAATATGGATATAAATAAGTTTATTAAGAAGATTAAAGCGCTTTTCCTCCCCAATGCGACCTACCGGCTGGAGAGAGACAGTACTTCCCCCGGGCTTGAACCCCGGGTACGAGATGGTCTGACCTCATCCAAAGGTAAACACACGTTAGATTTAAGCGCCGGTCTGGAAGATATTAAGATTGTGGGTCGATATGAAATCATGGGTAAACTCGGCCAGGGTGGGACGGGAATAGTATATCTGGGTAAAGATCCCTACATTAAGAGATACGTGGCCATAAAGATTTCCCAACCGACCTCGGACCAGGCACGCGAAAAATTCTTTATAGAAGCCCAATCGGCCGGCCGTTTAAATCATCCCAACATTGTAGCCATTCATGACGCGGGTATTTACAGGGATTTCTGCTATATAACCATGGAATATATAGAAGGTTCCACTCTGGAAAAATATTGCCGGAAAGAAAGTCTGCTCCCGCTGAACAAAGTAATCGAGGTCATCTTCAGTGTCTGTCATGCCCTGGATTTCGCTCACAAACAAGGAGTTATCCACCGCGACATCAAGCCTTCAAACATTATGCTCGATAAGCAGGGCAATATTAAAATAACGGACTTTGGTATCGCTCAGATGACTGAACAGACGGCCAAGATAGGCATATTCGGAACCCCGAGCTACATGTCTCCGGAACAATTGACCGATACCGTGGCCAAAGTTGAAAGTGATGTATTCTCTCTCGGCTGCGTCCTGTATGAACTACTGACCGGAAAGCAGGCCTTCTCCGGTGATAACTTTTTTTCCATCATGTACAAAATAGTTAACGAGGAGCCTGAGCCTTTACTAAAAATTCGGCCTGAACTGCCTAAAATTCTAGCAGAAATCACGCATAAGGCCGTGGCCAAAGATCTGAAGGAGCGCTACCAAAGCTGTAATGATTTCGCTTATTACCTCAGAGTGGCCTTGCACGGTTTATCCGGAGCCGATAAAGAGATCGTGGAAGAGGTCGAGTTAGTGGCGCAGGCCCCGTTTTTTAAAAATTTCAGTAAAGACCAGATTCGGGAACTTGTTGCCACAAGCGAAATCGTTAGAACTAAAAGAGGCGAGACCATTGTTCTTCAGGGAGACGTTGACGACACGTTTTATATCATCCTGAACGGGACGGCCAGAGTCCAACGGGATGAAAAAAACATTGCCGTTATAGGAGCGGGGGAATGCTTTGGCGAAATGTCTTATATCGCCCGGCAAGCCCGAGTGGCCTCGGTTTTAGCAGATTCCGACTGCATCCTGCTGAAAATCAGCTCCACGCTGCTTAACAGGGCTCCTGAATCAATCCAGTTCCTTTTTTATAAAAATTTTGCTATGACCCTGGTCAAGCGATTATCAAAAAGTTCTATTGATGAGGAAAACAAGGATAAAAAACTCTAACGTTATTATAGTTGGAATACTGGCGCTCATATTAGGTTTTGTCGGCGGCTTGTTCTGGTCGGACCAGAAGGATACCCCCCGGCAAACCTTTACCCAGGCTCCGCAGCCATCGGGCAGGCCAGCTTCGCAACTCTCGAAAGAGGATCAAAAAATCCTGAATCGGCTGCAGAATGACGCCGAACGTGACAGTACGAACTTCCGGGCCCTGGTTAGTCTGGCCAATTTTTATTTTGATCATGATTCGTATAACCAGGCCATTAAATACTATGAGAAAGCCGTCGAGCTAGACCCCAACAACGCGGACGTCATGACTGACCTTGGCACCATGTATCGCCGGATTGGCAATCCCGAAAAGGCGATATCTTTCTTTCGTAGGGCCAGAAACGCGGATCCCACCCATCAAAACTCTGTTTTGAACCTGGGTATCGTTTATTTTCACGACCTGAATGATAAAGCGGGGGCTCTCAAGGCCTGGGAAGAATATCTTTCACTTGGTGTGCAGGGGGAGAGGGTGGACCAGATCCGGCGCACGGTAGAACAATTGCGAAAAAGCCTGGACAACCCAGAGCCCTGAATATACTTGAAAAAACGGGAGTAAATTGGTATTCTGTAAAACCAATGATTGTCTACGATCTAAAATGTAAACAGGAGCACGTTTTCGAGGGCTGGTTCGAGAGCTCGAAGGCGTATGAGAAACAGAACGCCAAAGGCTTGGTCTCCTGCCCGGTCTGCGGCTCCACGGATATCGAAAAAGCCCTTTCGACGTTCGGTATTTCACGCCATCGCGGCCAGGGGCCATCACCTCCCCAGATAACCCGGGAGGAAGTTCACCGATTCATCGAAGATAATTTTGAAGACGTTGGAACTGATTTCGCCAAAGAGGCTCTGAAAATACATTACAAAGTCACTGAAAGCCGAAACATCCGGGGGGTCAGTACGGAACAGGAAGAAAAAACACTCGAGGAAGAGGGGATTTCCTTCTTTAAATTTCCCGCCCTTCCTCCCCCTTTCCCGGATGATGATGAAGAACCTCAGGATCAGTAGGAATTAAAATGTCGAATCTTTTTTTTGAGCAAGGCCCCATTCGACCGCCAAGTGAAGCCAGAAGCCTCCTGCTCCGCGTGACGCGCAATTGCAGTTGGGACCAGTGTGAGT
>JAZGHI010000488.1:0-10910 GCA_036480955.1 Candidatus Adiutricales bacterium | reverse complement strand
TCAAGATCGAGGCGGACGAAAAAAATTGCCGCAGGCATATATTTGATATTCCGATGATAATTTTTTACCGAAGGTAAATAAATGTCCATAATTTTTTTCGTCCAACAAAGAGATTGGGGAAAATAACTATTTCCGGATGGGCACTAAATAAAGGAACTTGACAAGCTCTGGCGCTAAAGCTAATTAATAATCATGCCCAGACGACCTTCCAGCGATTTGACCCGGCTCGATAAAGTGATCTCTTCCTCGCTCGATACAGGGTTTCTGGGTCTGGCCGAGAAACTAGTTAAGATTTTTGACGTCTGGTTGGAGGCCGTAGGTGCGTATGTTGCCGAACGGACCCGACCGGAGTCGATTCGGGACACAACGTTAACTGTCTTGGTTGAAAGCTCAGTCTGGATAGACAGGCTTAATTATCTGAAATCGGAATTTATCGAAAGTATCAATAAGGCCTTGGGAGAGCCCATGGTGACTGGTATCGTCTTTAAGGTCGGACCGGTTATTTCACAATTGGAAAAAGCCAAGTCCAAGGATGGCCGTCCAGAGGCGAAACCCAAACCACACAACCCCGATAATCCCAAAATTCAAGCGGCCGTCAACGGCATTAAAGATCCGAAACTCAAAAAGAGTCTGGCTTCACTTCTTGCCTGGCAAGATCCTTCCCCAAGAAAATAGCCTCCGCTTCCGGTGAGTATATCTCTTGGTGTTCATAGATAATCAAGGGTGGAATCACCTCGAGTTCCTCTCCACCCTGAAGCCTGGCCTCGATAAGGGCCAATCTGGCCCTTTTTTCCGGCCGGGTATGGACCAGACGCAACCGCTTAGGTTCCAGCTTAATTGCCCGTAATTGAGAAAGGGCCGTGGTCAACCGGGCCGCGGGATAAATTATAGAAAACAATCCTCTGGGCGTGAGCAATTCGGCCGCGATTTGGGCGGTGTCGGGAAGACCGCCCTTCAATTCATGCCTGGCGATTGTCTCTTCACGGGCCGGGGAGAGTCTTCCCGCTCCCAGTTCGCGATAGGGTGGGTTACATATAACATGATCAACGGGCCCGTTTAATCGAGCGAGGGTAAGATCGGTCCAGTCTGTTTCCAGGACCTTTACTATGGAGCTTTGGTCATTCTTCTTGACGTTTCTCCGGGCGCAATCGGCCAGGCGGGATTGAATTTCGACCGCGAAAATAAGTCCCTGGCCCATGCGCAAAGCGAGCGTAAGGGCTATTACACCGACTCCTGTCCCCAGATCTATGACCCTCTGCCCTGGTTTGACTCGGGCAAAGGAGCCCAGAAGGAGGGAATCGAGCGCAAAACGAAACCCGGCCCTCGGTTGAAACATGGTGAGCCGGCCGTCATATATTACGTCTTCGGTGAATTCAGATGATTTTTCGTCTGCCTGATCCAATTTTGCATGATCCTGGGGTATTTGCAGGGGACAAACGCCCTAAAGGAGCGGTTCGATCTCCTCCAGTGGGGACAGTGGATTGAAGAGCATACCGGTGATGACTTTTGGAAAAAAATAAGTGGATTTTCGCGGCATGATAAGTCCGGCTTCCGCGACGGTCTGGACCTGCTCGATTCGGGTGGGGTTGAGAATACAGGCCATCTCCACTTTGCCCTCGTTCACCTGTCTTATGGCGTCTCCGGCTCGGCTGGTATAGGTGATGCGTTCCGGGTCGTCAAGAGTTTCCGCTGTCAGGCCAATGATTTCCTGAAGAACGAGGCTGGTCAGAATGACAGTGTCCAGTTTCCGTAGGAGTGGCGGCCATGCTCCGAATGTGCTTTCTTTAGCGGCCTCTTCCCTGGGTTTGAGCAGATAATATGTTTTGGCCAGCCGCGTGTACAAACCCAAGGCGTTTTCCGTTCGTCCTTCTTTTTCCAGGTTGCGTAAGAAAGCTTTTCGAGTTACCCGTTCCTCAGTTTTGGTATAAGAGAATGTTCTTACATGAAAGTATTTGTTTAAGGCTGTTTCCAGCTCTTTCCTGGACAGGTTTAAAGAATTACTGATAAGATGGTGGGCCGGCAGGATGGTCAGACCCGGATCTGATATGACGCACAGATAGGCCATGGTATAATTCAGCGGAGACCGTGGTCCTATTTTTTGCCCATTTTCCTGCATGTAACGGCGGTAATTAAGAGAGGTTTCATACCGGTGGTGCCCATCTGCTATATAGACCGTTTTATCCTGAATGAACTTTCTCAGTTTCCTGACGACCGATTCATCGGTAACCGGCCACAATCGGTGGCCTCTACCCTCCGGGTCCATGAAATCAAACATCGGCTGACTGTGGACACCGGACATCAGGAGTTCTATCGACTGGCCTGTTTCATCCGGGTATACCGTGAAAATCGAACTCAGGTTGGCCTGTACGTTTCTCATTAGATTGAGGCGTTCCGCTTTAGTTGAAGAAAAAGTTCTTTCGTGAGGGCGTACAGTGCCGTTTTTATTGAAATCTTCAAGTCTTAGAAGGCAGATGAATCCCCGACGTGTTTTTCTCTGACCGGTTATCAGATCCGTGAAATCCGATTCTGCATAATAAATGGCCTGCTGTTTCTGCCGGACTAAAATCTTTTCAGCCTGCCATTCGGAAAAAGATACAGCCGCCCTTTCATGCCAATCGTATGGAGTTTGATCGTCTTCATGTCGAGCCCCGAGTATCAGATGCATGACGTTATTTGGGTGGGCACGATGGAAAGCGGCTTGCTGCTCCGGGGTTACGACATCATAAGGAGGGGATACCAGATCCCTGAGATTCCCAGTAAGTGAAGCGTTATAAACAAGGCCCTTCAACGGGGCGATTTCAGCCATATTTCTATTTCTCCGTCAGAAGAATTCAGCAAGTGTTCGCTACCACAGGAGTTGCGGCCAGTCAAGGGTATATTATTTTTGTTTTGGCCTCTAGTCGTCAAAAGAAGTTGAAACCCAAGGTTTTTTTTTCAAGGCTTTTTACCGGATAAATGAAGAGGGTTGAGTTTATTGCACTGTTTTTTAATAAATTATTGACAAAGATAAACTTTTATGGCAATTATTATTTAACGTTTTAGAGATATCGGCAGAATCTTCTTTTTATGGAACAGGTCACGAGAGTTCTCATTTCTCGCGCCTAAAATTTACAAATGCCGTTTCTTTTTGCTTTTCGGGATGACAGAATAGGTTTCCGCTTCGAGATTGGGGAGCGGGCTATCATGGGCCGCTCACATGAATGTGAACTCATTATCTTCGATCGGGCAGTTTCACGCCAGCATATCGAGATCACTGCTGAGGATGACCATTATGTCATCAAGGATCTGAGCAGCAGCAATGGTACTTTTCTTAACGGTGTTCAGCTCCAAGAACCGAAAGTCCTGAAGAGAAACGATGAAATAAGATTGGGCGAAGAGGTATTTCTTTTCGATCCCCTCGTAGAAGTAGCCCTCGGTAAAGAGGGGATGATTCTAATGGTAGGGGGAGTCGATGAACATCCGGAAGGTCTCATTGAAACAAGTGGTGAACCAAAACTGGAGGCGTTGAACCGAGCATCAATGGCCGCCCTTTATAAGGTAGCGACAGCGTTGGCTAGAGCTCCCAATATCTTAACCGTGATGAGGCAAACCCTGTATGTTCTTGACCGTCTCTTTCAGGCTTCCCGAGCCGTAATTCTTTGGCCGGAAGGCGCCGATCGGGACCGGTTGACGGCCCTGACTGTTCATTCACCTCACCAGCGTGTGATTATTCCAAGACCGCTGATCGACCGTGTTTGCGCTAAAGAGATGTCCGTAGCCTGGCCTAAAGTAATTACTGCACTTGATTTTGCAAACGGCGAGAGGACCTTGGAAGAAAAACCTCAGCAATGTCTGGCCGCACCTTTATTGATAAAGGGGAGGCCGTCCGGTTTGGTCTACTTAGAGAGTGAAAAGAGTGATTATGAAGAAAAAGAACTGAATCTGTTATCCGCCCTGGCTACTTTGATCAGTCCGGCTATAGAAAATATCCGGCTCATCGGTACGCTGAGTCACCGCGCAGGTCAGAAAGAAATGACGGCCGGCCAGAGGATTCATTTCATCGGTGAGCACCCGCAAGTAAAGGCCCTGCAGGCAATTGCCGCTCAAGAAGCCGCTCAAGATAGCAGAATCTTGATTGAAGGGGAAGTGGGAACCGGAAAAGAATTGATGGCCCGGTTGATACATACATTGAGTTCGCGAAAAAGACATCTTTTCTTATCCGTTAATTGCTCTTCATTTTCTGAGAGCGAAATAAGACGCGGGCTGTTTGGTCAGGAGGCCGGCTCCATAGACGAAGAAGAATGGAGCGGGTTCTTGGAGGAGGCAGAAGGCGGAACGGTTTTTATACACAATATTAATCACTTACCACTGTCAGTACAGGAAGACTTTCTAAAGGCCATCGAGGAAGGCGTGATTTATCGCGTGGGATCGACCCGGCCGCATCCTGTCAATTTCAGGCCCATAGTGTCCAGTCCGAAGGGCCTGAAAAACATGGTAGAGGCGGGGGATTTCCGCGAAGATTTATACTATCGGGTTTCGGAAATAACTCTGACCACATATCCCTTAAGGGAACTGGGGGATGACGTGATTCTGCTAGCCAAGTACTTTCTGGGTGAAGAAGCCCGTTTAAAGGGTCTTCCCACACCTGAGCTTGACCCCGCCGCGGCGGAGTGTTTGCGTGCGTACAATTGGCCTGGGAATTCTGGTGAACTTAAAAACGTAATCGAGCGGATCATGATTTTTCACCAAAACAATCGTATTATACCTGAAGATTTACCCCTTGAATTACGCTTGGCCACTGAGGCTTTTAAAGCCAGGGCGGGTGAGAGATCATCGGAATCGGTCATTGAGGTGGAAAAAGATTTGATCCGCAAAGCTCTATCTCAGGCCGATGGAGATCTAAAATCGGCGGCTGGTATTCTGGGCCTTGCCGTACAGGAGTTGAGGGATATAATATATCGTCACGATATCTCTATGGAACAAACCGTAGAAATGCAGATAACTTGATGAATATTTACGCGATTGCCAGTATAATGGCGGAAAGGAGGTATTTTTCGGTTGGATGACGGCCCATCACAACGTTTAATTACTAGGCTCAAGGCCTTAATCGGGCGAGATGATGCCCAGCGCGTAGCACATAAATTCGAAGAAGACGTACAAGAACTTATCGATGAAGGCGCGGAAAAAGGAGTAATCAGTGCCGACGAAGGTGAGATGATCCAAAGTCTCATCGAGTTCGGAGACATTGTCGCCCGGGAAATCATGATTCCCCGTACGGATATGGTAACGATTTCCAGGGACTCGACCCTGCGAGAAGTCATACAGTTATTCATACAGCACGGCCATTCACGTTTACCTGTTTATCAAAAAGATATCGACGATATCATAGGTGTCCTGCACATTAAGGATCTTCTGGCCTACTGGGAGTCCCCCGCCGACACAGTCTTACCTGAAGAGAATATGCGGCGTCCATACTTCATCCAGGAAGAAAAAAAGGTGACGGAACTCCTGGCCGAATTGCGGGCGCGGAAAATTCACATGACCATTGTGCTGGACGAATATGGTGGAACCGCCGGTCTGGTAACTCTCGAGGATATTATCGAGGAAATCGTCGGGGAGATCCACGACGAATATGACGAAGAAGATCAGAAAATCATTCGTATAAGTGGAGACACCATTTTAGTCGACGCCCGCTTAAATCTGGAGGATTTGGCCGACTACTTAAACATTGAACTCCCAGAGGGAAATTATGATTCCGTAGGAGGCTTTATAATTGATTTGACTGGTAAAGTTCCCCAGGAGAATGAGCAGATTAAGTATCAGGATTTACTGATGATAATCCGCTCGGCTGACGACCGCAGGATCGGCCAGATTGAAATCAAACGCCTCGATCAGACCCACTCGTTGACTGTGGAGAATCTCTGAATATTGGTCGATTATCTGATTCCTGAACGCCCAGTCGGGCCGGTAGGTTATTTACTGGTCGTTGCGGCCGGAGTGTCTCTGGCCCTGGCTTTTCCTCCGACCGCCCTCTGGCCACTCGCTTTTTTCGGATTGTTGCCACTTTTCTACGCGATTGAGGAGAGGGATCTTAAGGCCGCCTTTTTACTCGGTTTCCTGGCCGGGCTGGTGCAGACCAGCATACTCATTTACTGGCTTTACCGGGTTTTGACCTTTTATGGCGGGCTCCATATGTTTCTGGCCCTGCCCGTGTTCCTCCTGCTGTCAGCCTACTTGGCCGTTTATACAGGCCTCTTCACTCTCGGTCTGGTGTTCTGCCGGAAATACTTGAAAATAAAACCGGGCAGTCTAAACTGGATTCTCCTCGGCTCAGCCATATTTACCGGTCTCGAATACTTTAGGGGCATATTCCTGACAGGTTTCCCCTGGGAGCCGCTTGGCGCATCCCTGGTGAGTTTCTTGCCTTTGATCCAAGCTTCGGATATTGTCGGAACAGGCGGTATAACCTTTTTCGTGGTCATGGTCAATCTTTCTCTCTGGGCCGCGATCGTCCGGTACAGGACCGGTGACCGAGCGTCGTCTGTAATTCCGTTGATTCTGGCCGTGGTTGTGCTGGGTGGGCTATGGATATACGGACATTTCAGGCTGGCTGATATTAATGCTCAAATGGCAGAGGCCCCGACCCGAAAAATCGTAGTAGTCCAGGGCAGTATTGAGCAGCCCTATAAATGGGATCCGGCTTTCCGTGAACGTATCCTCAAATCCTACCAGGATCTGACTCTCAAGGCGGTCGATGAGGAACCCTGGATGATCATCTGGCCTGAAACCGCGGTCCCTTTCTTTTTCCTATGGGAAGAACAGGAGACTGAACGGCTGAGATCACTGGTTACTGAAATAAAGATACCGCTTTTATTCGGCGCGCCCGCTTTCGAGCGTGGAGAGGGTGAGGAAAAATATTACAACAGGGTCTATCTCCTGGATTCAAAAGGCCAGGTCTTGAATTATTACGACAAAGTACATTTAGTGCCTTATGGTGAGTATGTGCCTTTAAAAAGATTTTTCCCCTATATAAAAAAAATCACCCGGGCCGTGGGCGATTATACGGGAGGAGAGCCCGGGAAATTACTCGAGCTTGAAGGAGAAAGGTTCGGGGTCATAATTTGTTTTGAGGCGCTGTTCTCAGATCTGGTTAGAAGTCTGGTTTCAAACGGGGCGGATTTTTTGGTTAACCCTTCCAACGATGCCTGGTTCGGTCGTTCTTCAGCGCCTGACCAGCTCTTGTATCAGGCCGCCCTGAGAGCAGTGGAGAATAGAAGAACCATGATCAGGGCTGTCAACACGGGAATCAGTTCGTTTATCATGCCTACCGGCGAGATAAAAAACCGGTTGGAGCTTTACGAGAGGAACTACCTGGTGGGGTCGATCCCACTTTTAGAGGAAAAAACTATCTACACGGCCATTGGCGATTTGATCCCTCAAATATGCCTCGGAATCACCCTGGCCGTTTTTCTTGGTGGACTTAGGATAAGGAGAAAGAGAAATGCTGAAGGAATTAAAACCCAGAATTAAAGAAATTCGGGAACGATATACCACGCTGCGAGGTCATCATTGACCCCTCGAGTATGAAGGAACGGCTAAACGAACTGGATAAGCTCATGTCCAAACCCGGCTTCTGGGAAGACCCGGAGACGGCCCGGGAAATCGGCCGGGAGAGAAATATCCTGGCCGCCCGATCGGAAACCTTGGCTGAGCTGGAAAACGATCTGGAGGAGATCGATATCCTACTCGACTTGGCCCTTGAGGAGAGCGATGAGGAGACCGCGTTAGAAATCCAAAAAGAAGCGGATAGTATTGAGGAGGTCCTGAATCGGTTCGAGATCGAGCGGATGCTTTCGGGTCCCTATGATTTGAACGATGCCATCGTGGATATTAACGCCGGAGCTGGCGGTACCGAGGCACAGGATTGGGTCGAGATGTTACTCAGGATGTATCTCCGCTGGGCCGATCGGAAAGGTTTTAAAACCAGGATAGTGGATTTTCTGGAAGGTGACGAGGCGGGAATGAAAAGTGTCACCTTTACCGTAAGCGGTCAGTACGCCTGCGGGTTGCTTCAATCCGAAATTCGGATCCACCGCCTGGTCCGTATCTCGCCTTTCGATACCAACAGGCGGAGGCACACTTCGTTTGCCAGTGTTTTCGTAACACCGGAATTAGACGAAGATATAGTGGTGGATATCAACGAGAAGGATTTGAGGGTGGATACTTACCGGGCCAGCGGGGCCGGGGGCCAACACGTAAACAAGACCAGTTCCGCCGTCCGCATTACGCATATCCCGAGCGGGATAGTGGTACAGTGCCAGGACGAAAAATCTCAACACCGGAATAAAGAAATGGCCCTGAAAGTCCTGAAGGCCAGGCTTCATAAACTCGAAGAAGATAAAAAAGCCGAGGAAATGAAAGAGATTAAAAAGGACATGAAAGAGATCGGCTGGGGAAGCCAGATCCGGTCCTATGTCCTGCACCCGTACCGGATGGTAAAAGACCACCGGACTTTTGTTGAGATCGGGAACGTGGATGCCGTCCTGGACGGGGACCTGGAGAATTTTACCAAGGCGTTTCTCATGTCAGACGCGCGATCGGTTTAGACAACGGCTAGTGCGGAGAAAAAAGCAGACCGGCAAGGTTTGTTCTTTCAGGGAGCCTTAAGGCCGGATTTCAATAGATCAAATCCGCGTATTACGCGGATAACACTTACGATTGCGCAGAGCGTAATTTAATCAAGATGGATTTTCAGGACGCAACGCTTTCCTCTGACACTGGCTTCCTGCTGCTACGAGAAATCGCCTTAGGGCAAGGAGCTGCAAGCCTCTCGACTCCGCTAAATGGTCATTTTTCAGGCAAAGAGCGATGCGGGAAGGCGTGAGAATAGGAAATCGCGGCTGATGCCGCATAAATCAAATTTAAATCATCATAGGAGTTTGTATGTCTAAAACCAGGGACGTGGTCATTATTGGAGCCGGAGCGGTAGGGTGTTCCGTTGCTTACCATTTGGGGAAAAGGGGCGTCGCGTCTACCATAATCGAAAAGGAGTCAATCGGTTCACGGGCTTCCGGCAAGGCCTGGGCCGTGATCAGCTATCCGCCAATCATAATGGCCGCGGCTGCCACCCCGGATTCCTATTTTGGCATGCCCGACGGGGAATCGGTTACCGCCTGGCAGGATCTTTACTGGTCAGCCTACTATCGCTTGGAAAGCTTAAGCCTGGATATCTTCGAAAAATCCCAGGTCGATATAGCCTATGGCTCGGTGCCCATGATCCAGATGGCCGCTTCCGAACCCGCGGAAAAAGGCAACGAGATGATGATGGCCTATCTTAAGGCCAATAACTATTCGGAGCATGAGTGGCTGGACGAAAACGATCTGAAAGCCATGTTTCCTGGCATCTTGCCCCAGGTGCGAAGCGGTCTAATGATACCCCAGCTTCAGGTGGAACCATATAAATACACCCTGGGATTGGGCCAGGCCGCGGAGGCCATGGGCGCGGAAATAAAAAGCGGGGACGTACGCGGGTTTGAAACCAACGGCCAGAGGATCAAGTCGGTTACACTCGCCTCAGGGAATAGAATAGAGGGTGACATATTTATTATCGCCATGGGGCCCTGGAGCGGAGCGGCTTCGGGCTGGCTGGGGCAGGAAGTGCCCATGTACATTACCATGGAGGAATGCCTGCGAATAAAACCCCCGCCGAATTATCCCTTACACTCACTGACTTGCGGCCTGGATATTATCTCCCGGATTGACGGCGACCTTATTCTGGCCGTGGCTGAGGTTCAGTCCAAGATGCATTATTTTGAATCAAAAAAACGGGAGGATTTTGACGTCAGCCTCTCGGATGAGATAAAGACCATAAATATCGAACGAGCCATGAGTCTTCTGCCGGAGTTGTTAAAGGATGCGGAGTTGGTGGAACATCGCGGTGATTTATTGGCTTACGGCCCGGCCCCCTATTTCCACAAGCCGGTATTAGGCCGCTTCCCTAACTGGGAAAACGGATATATTGCCTCGCGTTTTGGCGGCATGGGCATCAACATGAGCATCGGCGCCGGCGAAACCATGGCTCATCTCATTGTTGACAGCGAAGCCCCCTTCGAAACAAAACAAATGGTCGAAATCCTCAGCCCGGAATAAGTTTTTTTCTTCCTTCTTATTCCACAACTGCAACCAATACCCACGATCATTTCATCAGCGTGAGCGCCCCCGCTTTGTCATTCCAACGCAGGATGGAATCCAGTGAATTATATAAAATAAATTCTTACGAAAAGGTGGCGCCCAACAGATCAATAATTAGTCGTGCGGCGATAAGTTACCAATACCTTTGGTAGGTGCGCCGGTTAAAATCGGCGAGGAGTGGTGAGTGCAAGTTCCATACGGTGAAGGATTAGCGATCCAGACCGGCACCGAGTCATGCGTCTATGCTCATAAGGGTACAGATGAAGCGTTGACAGGGGAAGTGCGGGCAGGGCTATCCCTCGTTCCCACGCTCCGGCGTGGGAACGCAAGACTTGAACGCTCCAGCGTTTTCAATCTTCACCCAATCCCGTGAGCTCAATAAGGCCGGACTCACCGGCATAATCCCCGGCGCTCGAATAACGCCAGTGTACGGGATCATTCACGTAGCCCCGGCGGACCGGGTTGTTATGGATATACTCAAGCTTCTGCAGAAACATTTCTTCATTTCCAATCATCTCCGGATGACTCCCCTCTTGCCAGACTTGATAAGTCCGATCGGACTTATGTTTCTCTTTGCTCCAGCGCAATTGATCGAGAAGAAAACCGCGCCCGTTTTGTTGGAGGTAGTCGAGTATCCGGGAGGCGGTGAAAGACTTAAAATTTGCGACTTCTCCAGGCAAATTCGAAGAATCCGCTATGAAATGGAGATGGTTCTCAAGGATTACGTACCCATACAACCT
>JAZGHI010000487.1:0-8461 GCA_036480955.1 Candidatus Adiutricales bacterium | reverse complement strand
CTCAACCCAGACTCTGGGCTTTCACGACCGCCATGGTCGAAAACGTCCAACCGGTTATTGATGACGTTCATCCGGTTGACGGATCTAATTGGGCCATGCCGAACACAAGGGTGATGGTAAGATTCAGTGAGGACATGAATCCTCAAACCATAGACGAGGATTCCTTCAAAGTCACTGACGCGGCCGGGGCCGAGGTGAGCGGCACGGTTGCTTATTACTCTGAAGCCAATTCCGCTTATTTTACACCTGCTTCCGATTTCATCCCGGATACCACCTACACCGCAACCATGACCGATACTATCACCGACCTGGCCGGTAACCAGCTGATTCAAGCTAAGACCTGGAATTTTACCATTGTCCACTCCATTATCGACAGTGACGGCGATGGTCTGGTTGACGTGCTGGACGATCAACCGAACGACGCCTCCATGGCTTCCCCGCTAACGGTTACCGGTAAAGGAAACCTGACCATTTCAGGCGCTACTCTCTCCAACGTCCAGACCCTGCCGGATTTTGATCCGAGTCTTATTCAAACCGGGAAGCCTGAAGCCAGCGAATTCAGTTTCCCATACGGCCTGATTCGCTTCAGCGCCTTGGTTCCGAACGCGGGGGACTCCGCCACTATTACTATTGTCTTTCCGGAAGATATTGAAAATGAGACCAGGTATTATAAGGTGACGGACGCCGGATTTGAGGAGTTCGCCGGAGCCGTTTTCAGCGGAGGCAGGACGGTGACCCTGAGCTTGACTGACGGCGGGGCCGGAGATCGGGACGGAGTGGCTAACGGGGTCATTCTTGATCCGGGCGGACTGGCCGTCTCCCGAAGTGGTAGTGGTAGAGGTTCCGGCGAAGGTTCCGGAGGGACTGGGGGCCAGGACGATTCAGATACCGGAGGAATCGTAGACCCGTCCGGTCCTGGCAGTGACCCCGATTCATCATCAGGTAAAGCCAATGGCGGCGGGGGGTGTTTCATTACCGCCCTTTTAGCAAGTTTTTAATTAGAGACCTATGTAAAACTTCGTCCTTTGGCCCAACTCTTTGTCGCGCTCGAATTTAAGTCCTCGAAATACTACAAGTATTACTGCGGCTTAAATTTTCGTGCTCCTCGATTTGACCTCAAATTACTCGTTTTGCAGAGGTCTCAATTAACACTACAGCGGCTATCTTGAATTTTTTTAGAGCCTCCAGTTGGATTTTGCCTGACTTAACCGATAATGATTTCGTCTAACGGACGTTTGGGTACATGGTGCACCCCATTCTCATCGCGCCAGTAGTTGGTACTGCCGTCGGGCCCGACCGTCTCCATAACTACTTCCTCGTTGGGTTTCCCCAGAGCGATAGTCAATAGAAAGTCATATCTATCAGGTACCTGAAGAACTTCCCGCAGGCCATCCCGGTTTATGGCGGCCATCATACAGCCGCCGAGACCTTGTTCAACCGCACCCAGAAGGATACTTTGAGCGGCGATACCGTGATCAACTCCAGCCGACTCGCTTACCTCTTTGTCCAGTAGAATTACAATATACGCTGCCGGTCTTTCTCCTTCAGCCGGGCCCGGCCAGTCTTTGAGCGCCGCGGCCCAGAAAAGGTTTGGAAATATTTTCTTGTTCTTTTCAGGATCGCAAGAAACGATGTATTTTAAAGGCTGCCTGTTTGCCCCTGAGGCTGAGCATCTGGCCAGGTCAACCAGTGCCTTCAAAGTCTCCATCTCAATGGATACATCTTCATGAAAACGGCGACGGCTTCGATTCTCGAGTACTAATTCTTTTATCATTTTTACGCTCCTAATTAGATCGGATTTTAAGGGTTGTAAGTTCAGATCACTCAAATTTATTTTATTAAAATCCCCGCCTTTTTTAGACGGGGATTTCCTTCTCAGTTCATCCAGTGCAACTTTTTAGGCCTCGAATTCGAGGATGGCCCGGCCCTTGATCTGACCCTTCTCAAGGGCGGCCGTGGCTTCATTGATCTGATCGATCTTATAACGCGCGGTCACCATGGAATCCAGATCCAGATCGCCTTTCACGACATACTGTTGATCGGCCAGGGTGTGATCGGCCCAGGTGAAGACACCTTCGCCTGTGGTAGCTGTGCCATCGGATACTTCCAGCGTGGCCCGAACCGGTCTTTCTTTGGCGTTAGCCGAGTCCCTGGGCACCCAGGTTACCAGTACCGTATCACCCTCTTTGACGTGGCTGACCTCTGATCCGGCTTTAAGTACCACGCCTGTCGATTCATGGCCCAGAATGACCGGGCCCCTTCGCGGCCGGTGCATCTGGTGTAGTTGGGAATGGCAGATACCTGATGCGAATTGTTTTACGATCACCTGAGTCGGTCCGGGATCGGGTAGATTTATTTCTTCCACGCGCAGTGGTTCCTGTTCTTGTGGCAATACAACAACGCGAGCCTGTGTTCCCATGATTCTCCTCACAATAATGTTGATTTAGTATAAAATTACGAGTCGTTCAGAGTTATAAAATGCAGGGCTTATTCCTTAGATTCCGCCCTCGTCTTCAGCGGCCTGAAGGTCCAGGATTTCCTTGTTCATCATCAGCTTCATGGTCTTTAAAATTCCTCTGTCCTTATTTACGCTCTTGGCAAAGGTCATTACTTCGTCCATGAGGTCGTCATTGTGACAGGCCTTCATGACGATATGGTGCTCTTCGCATTCCTGGGCGGTAACCCTTTTCCCGGTATATTTCATCTCCTCGAACTTATACATGGGGACAGCTTTTTTTACCAGGGGAATGAAAGACGGCCGGAACGGCATCCTGAGGTCCACTTCCGGGAAACAAAACCAGCCGCGGTCGGAGCGCATGAACCTGAAATCGAAGCAGCAGGCCATGAAGGCCCCGCCGGCAAAAGTGTGTCCGTTCATACAGGCAATGGTTATCATCGGGTAGGTCAGTATACGCCGGAACAGTTCGTTCATCCCGCGCATGAATTTCCGCTGAACTTCCACGCCTCCTTCCCGCACAGCCGGTCCCAGCCAATCCAGGTCAATGCCGTTCGACCAGATTTTTTCATTTCCTGACCGGACTACCAGAACCGAAGCCTCGGTATTGTTTTCAATCTCATCAAAGACCTGTAAAATGGCGTCATAAAAATCGAAGTTAAATCTGTTCTCTCCACTGTTCATGGTTAGAATTGCTACGTGTTCATCCAGTTCGTACTCCATAGCAGCCATGCCTGTTTCCTCCTTTTCGCCTGCCGGTCCCGCTGCGGCTTTTGTCCGCGTTCATTAATACTAACTTCTGTAGGTGCCGCCAGTCAATCAGTAATATTTATGGGGATTTTTTTGCGTGAATATTATAAGCGACATTTTAGCTTTTAAACTGTCAGGTATGACAGCGTGGATAAGACGGTGCGAGTCGCGCCTCGTGTCAAGGGAGATTTCAGAGCGTTCCTAAGCGCTGCCACTGGCTCGGGGACGGTCGGGGTGAGAGATGGCGAGCCTTTCCTGGAAGTGAAGGAAGGTGAAACAGAGGTAGATCGGATTGACTACCTGCCGTTTATATCAGAGGAGCCGAGATAGAAATGTGAAATTTACTTTATCCTGACCCCTTGTTTTTCAAGGGCCTTCTGCACCTTCGAGATATCAACCTGTCTGCACGTCAAGTTGTCTTTGATGGAGACCGCGGAGGCCACTCCCACACCCTGGCCCGTAACCGAACAGCACATCATCTGGCGGGTAGCGGCATGGGAAATCTTATCCCCGGCGACAGAGCGGCCAGCGACGAGAAGATTCTCAACTTTTTTAGGAAGCGTGATGCCGTAGGGTACCTGGAAATATCTTCCCGAAGTAGGAATGAAGACCACGCCGTAGCCATCCAGGAACTCCGGGAAGATGCCGATAGAGTCCTCGAAACGGGCCTGGTTCTTGATATCGCGTTCAGTGATATTGTATTCACCGATTATTTTTCTCGATTCCCGTATCCCCAGAGATGAACCGAAAGTCCTGAGCTTGGCGTTTTTAAAACCAGGCGTGTATTTTTTCATGGCGGCGATGGCCCACATTACACGCTGCCGGCCCTCCATTTCCGCTTCGGTCAGGTCCCAAACGTCGGTCGGGTCTTTGCCGCGCATGTGAACCGAATTGATGTAGGTGGCTTCTCCCGCCTCAGTCAGGCTGTGCCACCAAGGGCCGCCCCGCAGGGTGCCCTTGGGTATCTCACCAGCCTCAGTCGCTTTGGCGAACGCGTCCCCGGCACGGGCGTAGAATAGATCCTGTTCCTTTCCCGCGGTCTCACTGGCCCATTCTCCTATACGGGCGGGATTTTCCTTTGTGTACTCGAGCAGTCTGTCTACATCGACGCCGCTGCACCCGAAGCTGACCGATACGCCCATCAGCTCATCCTTCGGGTCCTTTCGGTAGGGAGCGCCGGAGCGGAAGGCAATATCGGCATCTCCTGTGGCGTCAATCACCCTCCTGGCTAGTATGGCCTGTCTACCGGCCTTGCTCTCGGTTATGATACCCTTGATGGTGTTTCCTTCCATTATCGAGTCCACGGCAAGGCAGTGCAGAAGAGGGACAACGCCTGCCTCCTGGACCATCTTATCGGCCACATACTTGAACATGTCAGCGTCCAGAAGCTGGCCCACCCATTCGGGGATATCCTCGCCAGGGTCCGGAATCCGGCCCAGAGATTCAAAATCATTCTGAGTTCCGCCCATCTCCTTGGCCCGCCGTTCGAACTCGACACCAATGCCTCCGGCGTCTATTGTTTTCTCATGGCGGTACCAGGCAATCGGCTCGACCATGGACTGGGTTATATTCCCTCCGAAACAACCATACCGGTCCAAAAGCATGGTCTCAACGCCTTCTCTCGCGGCCGCGAGGGCCGCCGAAAGGCCGCCCGGGCCACCTCCGATGACCAAGACATCCGTTTCCGCCATCACAGGAATCGTCCTTGATTTCTCCTCGATCTGTCTCATGCTTCTCGTCCCCTCATGTGTTGGCTGCGAACGTGAATGGTGCGGTGCCGGTGATTCCCTTCGGTAACCAGCACCCTAAATTATATCGTCAAAAATTCATGACAAAAATGTTCGTTTGCGCTGATGCCTGGAAATAAAACCCAGCAAGAAGCCCAGTAAGAGAACACCGGCTCCTAACATAAACCACCGGTAAATCCGGTCTTGTTTTAAGCCATCGAGTTCGTTGTAAAGACTTTCAGCACGCTTCGTCTGTTCGGCGAGTTGCGAAAACATAGTCTCGTTTTCTTTCTTAAGGCTCTTGTTTTCTGCCAATAAAGGAGAAGTCTCGTTTTTTAACTTTTCGTACGATTTTTTCAATCTTTCCAGAACCTGCCTGCTGGGCTCTTCTGAAGTGAGAAAACGGCTGAGTACCCATCCAACTTTTTCTTCAGGCAGGCGGATTTCGGACCACCCGTTGGAGGTTCTCAATACTTCAACGTTCTGGCCGACTTGAATCATGGCTATTATTTTATGATCAGTTGCGGTGCCCGTGCGGACAGTAATCTTCAAGTTATCACTGACGTACGCGCCGTAAGCCTGACCTGTCATTAAAACCAGGATCAAGGATATCGTCAAAATAGTATGTTTTTTCATCGCTAACTCATTTTCATTTAGATGGTTTCCGGATAGAGACCGCTCAGCCGGACTCGATGATAAGGAAAGATCAGTATTCATTACGCCCTCGGACCTATTATTCATAAAAAGGGTAATTTTTAAAAGCGGCCTATGGTAAGCTATTGTTAAGATTAAAAAAAATCAAATAAACACCGAAGCCTCATTTAAGGTAGTGTGCCATAAACAATCTGTTTTTGAAAGTCTTATAAATCAAAAGGCGGCAGCTGGGACTGGGCGGGGAGAATTTTCGGTGGACACCGGCCGGCTGTGGCCAGAATGAATGATTTTTTACCATATTTAGTATTGTTTTCTTTAATCTTTTTTAGAATTTTCCATTAGAGCAGTCAATTAATATTGTACACAGCGTCAATGTAAATTGCCGATGATACCTTATATCTTATGGATTATCAATAAGTTAAGAAAATAATATAGGCAAATACTTGTACGCTGAATATAGTATTTAAAGTATCATATTCAATATTTTTCTTTTTTGTAAGCAAAGGTTGAAAACTTGACCACGATCCGATATCAAGGTTGACACAGGCCGAGGTCTGCTGTTAGTTTGAAAATTCAGGGCTAGCGGAAGGGATTTTTTAATGGAATCAGGGCGCGTGGTCGAATTCATTGAGTCCAAACGTTTTATAACCGGTCTGATAACCAAGGTTAAAGGGACGAAACTGGTGGTGCTCACCGAAAATGACCGGGAAATGGGCCTGTCTTCGAGCCGAATAATCAACGCCGCCGGACCTGTGGCCGACATATCTCGTCCACGGATGGACCTCGTCCGGTCTTTGAGAAATATCTCTTTAAAACGCGCCGCCCTGGCTAAAGAAGTAGATTTGGTAGAACTGTGGGAGCTTCTGGAGGGTGAAGGAGAATCTTTTCCATACGAATACCTGGCAGAACTGACCTTACCGGCGCCTACCAGTTCTGACAAGATTGTCGCCACGATCCGGGCTATTTTTTCAGACGGTCTTCGTTTCAAGATGCGGCCGAAGGAGGCGGTCCGCCACAGCGCTGAGCTTGTGGAGAAGATTGCCCAGGATCGGATTCGCCAGGAAGAACTGGAGCGGGAATTGGGTGAAGCCGGCGCGTGGCTGGCTGCAATCTGGGCCGGCGAAACCCCGGATGATCCAGACTGCCGGGAACACGTGGTGAAGTCCCTCAGTGACATGGCCCTTTTCGGCCGGGACGCTGATGAGTACAAATGGGGCTCGAGACTTCTGGAAAGGGCCCGATTGGGTCAGGCCCCGGGTATTCCGTTTCGTTTGCTGGTCAAGATGGGGGAGATGGATGAACACGAAAATCTGGAACTGCTGCGTCATCATGTTGAAACTTCATTTCCCGAAGACCTTCAGGATCAGGCCAGGTTTTTTATCAGGACCGCGGACTGGACCGGTGAACGCCGCCAGGATCTGACCGGAATAGAAGCCATTACCATTGATAATTCCAACGCTGAGGACTTTGACGACGCTGTAAGCCTCGAAGAGAATGGTGACGGGTTTGTCCTGCGAGTGCACATCGCCGATGTTTCGGGCCTTATATCGGCCGGGAGTCCCCTGGACGTATGGGCCGGTAATCAGGGAACCACTATCTACATGCCCGATCAACGTATCCCCATGCTTCCCGAGGTGCTGTCGGAAGAGGGGATGAGCCTCCGGAAGGATGAAGTCAGGCCCGCGTTTTCCATGCGGGTTCAGATTAGAAAAACCGGGGAAATCGAGTGTTTCGAATTCTTCCCGAGCATGATCAAGGTCAGACGCCAGCTCTCCTACCAGGAAGCTGATGAACTGATGGACACTGATCCGTTATTAAAAAATCTACTTTTTCTGAGCGAAGTTCTGAAATCCCGGCGTCAGGCCAACGGCGCCTTGATTATGCCTCTGCCAAGCCTCAACGTGCATATTTCACCCGAGGGCACGGTAGACGTAAGCTTGATAAACTGGGACCAACCAGCCCGGTCCACCATTACGGAGCTTATGGTTCTGGCTAACCATTTGGCGGCCAGGTTCCTGAACGAAGCGGGTGTCCCGGGAATTTACCGCTACCAGGGGGAACCTTCAAGAAGGCTGATCGATCCTTACGGGAAAAAAATAGACCTTTATAAGGCCTTAAAACAGCGCCGGTATTTAAACCGTGTGGGTTGGAGCCTGGAACCCAAACCGCACAACGGGATGGGTCTGAAAGTGTACACTAACCTAACTTCACCACTGCGCAGATATATCGACTTGATGATTCAGAGGCAGATAAGGAGCCTTTCACTGGGACAATCCCCATACTATTCCGAAGAGGAAATGTCAGAGCAGTTGACCGCGGTGGAGATCGCTTTGAAAAAGGCCTACCAGATACAGATACGGCGTAAAAGGTACTGGCTGCTAAAATATCTAGAGGCCCAAGCGCCCCGCGATTACGAGGCCATGGTCCTGGATAAACTCCCAGGCCGTTGGAGACTCTTTCTGAAAGAATTCATGCTGGATATAGACCTTGACCAGTCTTACCACAAAGAATTAGAATCTGGTCAGGATGTGTCCGTCCGGATTAAAAAAATAAACGCTAGGGAAGACGTACTGAGATTCGAGCTTGCCTAAGGCCTTGTTTAGGGGCCGAATCGTAAGTCATTCCTTTATTACTCATATTTTACGCATGAACCCAAACGCCGTACCCAAGGCCGCCCAATCAGGGTGCGGGTTTGGTGCCGCAATATGCCGGATATTTCCTTCATTTACCGCGATACGCGCGTTACACGAAAATTTCCGAGCCGGTTAACAGCCTGTTTTAATGGGGAACCAGGGTTTAACTGCCTGCTATTATTCATATTTTTACGTACGAGCCCAAACACCGCGCCCAAAGCCGCCCGATCCGGGTGCGGGTT
>JAZGHI010000486.1:0-2201 GCA_036480955.1 Candidatus Adiutricales bacterium | reverse complement strand
CGAGCTGGCCCTCATCGCGGGTGCCGACGGTATCATCACCATGCCGATTGCTCCCACAGCGATGCGTCCGGCATTTAAAAAAGCCGCGGAAAAGGGAGTTCCCGTAGTTTTTGTGGGATCTGTAGATGCGGAAAGTGAAAGCATTGCGTTTATTGGTACTGATGAGGCGAACCTGGGGAGGATGGGTGCCGACGGCATCAAGGCCCACTTCGCCGAACTTGGCAATCCACCCCTGAACGCGTACATCCAGCAGAGCACCATGGATGCCTCTTTTGCGAATAAAGCGAGAGACGGATACCTGGCGGCCATGAAAGACTATAAAGGCGGCTTCAAGATGGTGCTGAACGAGCCCAACACCAGTGACATGGTCATTGCCATGCAGAAAATGGAAGCAGCGTTTGGGGCGCACCCGGAGATAAACCTCGTGATCGGCGTGGCCGGCGAAGTTGGCCCGGCCGCGGCAAAAGTAGTGAACGAGATGGGACTGCGGGACAAAATAACCATTATTGCAATTGACGATGTTGCGGAAACGATGGACTGGCTCAAGGAAGGCACGATTTATGGAGTCATGGCGCAGAACTTTTATAAGATGGGACACTATGGTGTCGAGTTGTTAGTCGATTTACTGAGAGACGGGACAAAACCAGGTAAATACCTAAACGATTCTGGAAGTATTTTCGTAACCAGGGACAACATCAACTCATACCAGGCAGCATTAAAAGAATAGACACTCCAAGTTCTATCTCCTTATACTGAAAGTTCAGAAGGGCGTATGGGGGACTGTACGCCCTTTTAAAAATTGAATGCCAGGAAGATAATATGGATGAAGCAGGACCGGATACTGTGGATATCAATGCCCCAATAGAAAATGGAGATGAAAAACGTTCCCTTAAAAAGGCTGTGCGAAGAATCCTCAGGCAAAAAGAGCTGGGTATAGTACTACCTTTAATCCTGATTTTCGTCATCACTGGAATCGTCAATCCTCTTTTCTTCTCCATTGACAACATCATCAATATGCTTCGAAACTCCGCTTTTGTCTTTATCATCGGGGTCGCCATGACCCACGTGTTCATCGGCGGCGGTCTGGACCTTTCGGTTGGATCTAACCTGGCCCTGGGCGGCGTTATCGCGGGACTCGCTCTCCTGGCAAATATTCCCATCTGGATATGTGTATTATTGGGGGTACTGGCCAGTTCCGCGGTCGGGTTTATGAACGGTATATTCATCGCTCGGTTCAAGATACCTTCCTTTATCGTTACCCTCGGTATGATGTATATCGCCAGAGGAATAGTACAGTTCCTTACCCGTGGTAATCCCGTATACCCTCTGCCGAACAATTTCAATTTCCTCGGACAAGGATTTATCGCGGGCATTCCGGTGGTCGTCGTTGTGGCGGTGGTGTTGGGAATTATCGGTCATATTGTGCTGGAGGTGACTGTGTTCGGAAGGTCGATTTTTGCCATGGGCGGAAATAGAGAGACAGCCCGGGTTTATGGTATCAATGTCATCCGTGTATCACTTCTGACCTATGTTTTTAACGGTATTGCCTCGGGACTTACCGGAGTTCTCACGGCGGCCCGGTTGGGGTCGGCCCTATCCAATGCGGGAACGGGAATGGAGCTTCAGGTGATCGCCGCGGTTATCATCGGCGGTACCAGTCTTTTCGGAGGATCGGGATCGATCCTGGGGACAGCAGTTGGCGCCATGATCATGAGTGTCATTGCCAATGGAATGGTTTTCTTGAAGGTATCAATCTATCTGCAGGCAGTTGTGATTGGAGCGATTATCATCCTGGCTGTCGGGCTCGACCAGTACAATCGCAAGCGTCAGGTCACGAGATGATCTACCAGGAGATCAGCCTTCACGCTGACCTGTCCGTAGCGGAGAATATCTTTTCGGCTAATTTGCCGAGAAACAGAATCTCGGCTTTCGTCGATAAAAAAAAGGATTATCAACCTCTCCAAAGAGGCGCTGAATCTTATCGGTCTCGATGTTGATGTTATCGAACGGGTAGGGAAATTGAGCACGAGCTAGCAGCAGCTCGTGAGCATAGCTAAGGCACTGTACAGAAAACCCAAAGTGCTGGTGCTCGACGAACCTACATCAGCTCTTACGATGACGGAAACGAAGAGGCTCATCAATATTTTGCAGTCCTTAAAGGAAAAAGGAATATCCTGCATCTACATTTCACATAAACTGGA
>JAZGHI010000485.1:0-2939 GCA_036480955.1 Candidatus Adiutricales bacterium | reverse complement strand
CACCTGGATCCTGGGGGTACACGGATGATCGTGAAAGCCGGGCGACAATCCTGGCCGGATCAATAGGTGTCAATCAGACTGCGGACTTTCAGCCGCTTTTTGAATTGGGCCTCCTCAATTCTCTTCCCGGGCTTAACCTGAATCTCGCATTCTTTACCGGGCCGGAGGTGAAAAAAGTTGTCGGAGAATTCAGCGTCAAGGCCATCCAGTTCGAGCCAGGTCCAGAGCGCGGGTTTTTTGGCCTTAAGCTTGACTATGAAGGCCCCTTTTCGATCGAATCTGATCTTCGTGGTGATCCCCGGTGGCCGCAATTCAAGATATTTGGGCCTGGAAAATGACACAAAATTTGTGGAAAGATTTTTGCCATGAACCGATAGTTCGAGCCAGAGCATCAAGTCGCGCTCGGAATGTTCCTGGATATATTTTTTTAATTTCAGGGTTTGTATTGGCCTGGATTGGCGCGCGAACGCTCTTGCTTTTTTCGATCCTTCAGCGAGAGTATCACCCCCTACCGTGGTCAGGGTCCATTCCACCTGTACATTTATCGCTTTCCGTAAATCGCTGGTAAGGTGTATTTTCACCGCGGCCTGCTCATTATTTTCCAGCCCCGAGACAAGTATGGGGTTGAAAAAATTTCCGGCCATGTAGTGCAGCGCTTTCCAGCGTCCGAAACTGTCGATGGAAGCCCAACTGGCTACGGGCCAGCAGTCATTGAGTTGCCAGTACAGGGTACCCATACCGCGCGGCATGCTCCTGCGCCAGTGCTCGCAGGCGTATTTCATGGCCATACCCTGCAATATCTGCGAAAGCCAGAGGGTCATCTCAAAGTTCTTTGGAAGGCGGAACCAGTCGAGCATATAGCGCAGGATGGTGGTGTTGCCGATACTGCTTCGCTGGTGGTGTTCCATGATGTAGGTAGTAACATTCCGGTCTTTGGGGACCGTGTATCGATTAACGGTTTTGGGCTCAGCAAAGCTCTGGAAGCCGAACTCGCTGTTGAAGCGGTGACCGCAGCGGCGATACCATTCAAAAGGCTGCTGTCCGTGCCAGACGGCCCAGAGGTGGGCGTCTCCGCAATCCGGGTTGTAGTGTCTGGCGCGGTCCCCCGTTGGGCTGTGGGGACTAGAGGGCCAATAATCACGATCCGGGTCGAGCTTGGAAATCAGATCCGGAAGGAGCTTATCGAAAAGTTTTTTGTAATCCGTCCAACTCATGGTCGATTCGGTCCATTTGTCGCCGACCAGGCCCATTTCCAGTTCATTGTTTCCGCACCACAGGGCCAGGCTGGGATGGTGGCGAAGCCTGCAGATGTTGTCCTCAGCTTCGGGCCGGACGTTTTTCATTAAATCCGGGTCTAAGGTGGGGTAGGAGGCGCAGGCGAACATGAAATCCTGCCAGATACAGATTCCGTATTCATCGCAAAGCTCATAGAACCGGTCATCCTCGTAAATCCCGCCACCCCAAACCCGCAGCATGTTCATATTAGCCTTGGCGCTGTCACTGATTAACCTTTCATAATCATTACCCGTCAGCCGGGAAAGGATGGCCTCGGCTGGTATCCAGTTCGCCCCTTTGGCGAAAAAAGAAACGCCGTTGGCCATGAATTGAAATGATTCGCCCCACTCGTCTTCATGCCGGTCGAGCCGCAGGGTTCGAAGCCCTATTTTTCTCTCCCATGTATCGAGGAGCAGGCCTGAGCCGTCCCTAAGTTCAACCAATACTTTGTATAACGGCTGTGGTCCCATACCGTTGGGCCACCAAAGCTCCGGATTCTTAACCACAATTTTCAACCCGGCCGATTTACCATTAAGAACAACCTTTTTTGTGGCCTGGAAATTGCCCCGTTGGATTGTTACTCGGGCCGTGAGTCTGCCCCGCCTGATCTTTTCCACCACGAGACGGGCCTCGAGCTCAATAACTTTGCCGCCGTGTGTTTGAGAGATATGAACGTCCGCCAGACGGGCGTGGCTGTAAACGACGAGATAAATGTCCCGCCAGATGCCGCAGGTAACCAGGCATGGACCCCAGTCCCACCCGAAGTTGCACTGCTCCTTGCGAATATAATTACCTCCTAAAACACCCCCGGGCTGGCCCCATTGGGGGAGTTCGCGCTCTTCTCTCTTCCGGCGGACAAATTTTGAGGCGGCTGAGAAATGAATTTTTATCGTATTTTGTCCCGCCTTTAAACCGTCCTTTACATCGAATTCCCAGGTGCGGAACATGTTGTCGGTCCGGCCGATCGCGCGGCCGTTGATAGTTATCGAGGCCAAGGTGTCCAGACCGTCGCAACGAAGAAGCACCCGGTCATGTTCCAAGACTTTTTTAGACAGGTAGAAAGTGCGGGAGTAAATCCAGTCGGTCTCGCCGATCCACTGGAGATCGAGTTCGTTATCCCTGAAGTAAGGATCGGGAATAGCTTTGTTCCTTAAAAGATCACCGTACACATCACCCGGCACGGCGGCTGAATATTTTTTATTGCGGCCGGGTCTCTCCAGACTCCATTTTCCATTCAAGCTCAGTGTTCTCATCAGGCTTTTCCTCTAAGGGGTTACGCGTGAAGTTTCACGCCTTGCACGCCTTCCAGGCAGGCAAGGCCTGCAGCATTGTTTGATCATCGTTGCCTAGGTAACATGGGTTCCCGATTTCCAACGTGATTTCTTTATCTCTCCCGTCATGGACGGGCAGGCAAGGCCTGCAGCCATAATTGGCTTATCTGTTCATAGAAAACCTATCATTCCTATTTCCAAAGCCACTCCTTTACCCGCCGCCGTGGGCGGTGCCGTCATGGACGGGCAGGCAAGGCCTGCAGCATTGTTTGACCATCGTCACCTAGGTAACATGGTTCCCTATTTCCAACGTGACTCGTTTATCTTTGCCGTCATGGACGGGCAGGCAAGGCCTGCAGCATTGTTTGACCATCGTTGCTTAGGTAACATGGG
>JAZGHI010000484.1:0-3922 GCA_036480955.1 Candidatus Adiutricales bacterium | reverse complement strand
CTCCCATGGCGCTTAGCCCGGTCAGACCGCCGGCTGTGCCGAATTCGTGCATCCCTTCGGACCTGTCCCGCCAATGCTCGATCATATACCGGGATAATTGTTTTACCGCTTCTTCATCGGCCAGGGGTACGGCGGTACGCCCTCTGGCGGCCACACACTTGAGGTTTTTGGACCCCATAACCGCTCCCAGCCCGGTGCGGCCGGCGGCACGATTCACATCGTTGATCACGCAGGCCAGGCGAACCAGCTTTTCCCCGCCAGGTCCGATCATGGCCAGGCGAGCCGCTTTTTGGCCGACTTCGGCCCGTACTGTATCCTGGCATTCCAGTGTTTTCAGGCCCCATAAATGGTCCGCGGGGCGAATTTCGACCTCGCCGCTATGAATCCATATATATACAGGATTTGGGGCCTTACCGCGCACGACCACCGCGTCAAATCCCGCGCGCCGTAACTCAGCGCCAAAAAATCCTCCCACATCAGCCTCGCCATAACCGCCGGTGAGGGGTGATTTGGCCCCAACCGCGCTCCGTCCGGACCCGGCTATGGGAATACCGGTCATTGTTCCCGCGGCGAAAATCAGCAAGTTGTCCGGTCCCAGTGGATCTGCCCCGGCGGGCATCTCCTTGAGCAGATAGTAAGCTATGAAACCGTTCCCGCCGAAATAACGCCGGTAAAAACTGGGCGACGGTTCCTCTATTTCAAACGAACCGCTCGATAAATCCACTCGTAATATTTTCCCTGTATATCCGTCCATAAAACACCTCCCTAAAATGAAACTTCCATTAGGTCTAATAAGAATCCTTGTAGATCTGGGTGATGGCTGGTTTATCCAATGTACGCGGGTGATTTCTGAGACCCGGGCTTGACATTAAGGCCAGATCCGCTATTTCCTCGGCCCGCTCGAGTTCGCAGCCCAGGTCTTTTAACCCAAGCCTCATCCCAACCTCCTCGAACCACTCTTCGGTCGCCGCGATCCCATCCGGCTTGCCGAACACGGTCTTACCCAACAATTCGGCCCTTTCCTTAAGAACCGGTTCGGTATATTTCATCCAGGCGGGAAGAAGCGCGGCCAGACCCTCACCATGCGTAACATCGTAATATCCGCTCACCGCGTGCTCAATTCCATGGCAGGTCATTACTCCCCCACCACCTCCCAACCTGGCAAGCTGGGACATGGCCACTGTACTGGCCCAGGAAATCTGGGTTCTGGAATCCAGGTCATCCAATTGTGCCAGCACTTTTGGGAGATATTTAACTATCATTTTCATGACCGTTTCACGAATGCCGTCGGTAAGAGGAGTGGGATTTTGATCGGTCACATAAGTCTCCACAATGTGAGAAAAAGCGTCTACCCCACCGGCCGCGGTCTGGTTTTTAGGGACGGTCAGAGTTATCTCGGGATCAACTATGGCCACTTGAGCGTTGAGAGCCGAGTTGAACACCACATTTTTATCATGAGTCTGCCAATTGGTGATAACCGCACCGGCATTTATCTCCGACCCGGTGCCGGCCAACGTCGGTACCTGAATAATAGGAAGAACAGGCCCTTCCGGCCGGGCACGAGTTTCAACGTAATGCCAGAGAGGCTCGGATCCACTGCCGGCCAGGGCGATTCCTTTGGCCGCGTCCATGGCGCTTCCCCCACCCAAACCGATTATCAGGTCAATCTTCTCCTCTCGCAAAACTCCCGCGCCCTCATCCACGGTCGTGCTGCGCGGATTGGGTTCAACCTTTTCAAAGACAACCGCGTCCACGCCGTTACCTTTCAGGTTATCAATGATTCTATCCAGCAAACCTACCTTGCGGATATCGGGGTACGTCACGATGAGGGCTTTTTTGCCCAGCCTGGCCGCCTGTTCCCCAAGCTGATCAACACTTTTTGGACCGAAAACAATCCTTACCGGTAAATAAAAAATCGACAACATAATTTTTAATCCTCCTTCCTTAAATCAGGTGTTCCTACTTTAGGGATACCGCCCCACAAATTTTCCACGAGAAAATTTCAAGGTTATAACCATGCTTACCAACCCTCGCCTTCCCCGATCTTGACCCATGTTTTCTGTTTTTAGATAAGGTCTGATTAAGAGGCAAAATAGCCGATTTATGTGGTTTGGTCAAATTAAAAGCAGGTAAACAGGGTGCGGGTTTCGTGCCGTAATATGCCTGGCGTTGCCTTGATCTGCCGCCTCGTGCGTAAAGTCTGTTGCATAGTCCCTTCTCCCTCAGGAGAAATAGGGGAAGGAAATAAGGCTTAACCATTTATTATTATTAACATTTTGCGTGAAAACCCAAACTCCGTGCCCAAATCCACGAAATCAGGGTGCGGGTTTCGTGCCGCGATATGCATGGCGTTGCCTTCATGTGCCGCGATACGCAGAAAACAAGTATTTTTCAACATCGTTAAAAATGGTCTGACCGGGGTGCGTTTTGTGTTTGCTTCTTTTCAAATAAAGAGAAATCACCTGAGAATAACCCGTCCGCCAACGAGTCGCCCTCAAGTTTTTCTGAATCATTCAAATGAAAGCTCGAATTTTTGAACGATTACGTCTATAGTGCGGATCACAAATCATCCGAGAAGCTTAAAAAATCAGGAGATGCGCCAGTGAACAGCCGCGAACGGATATACAACATTATTGCCGGTAAGGAGCGCGATCGGTACGGATTCTGGCTGGGGACCCCGCATTTCGCCACCTGGCCGAAACTGGAAAAATTTTTCGGCACGAACTCCCAGGAAGAGATACGGCAGAGCTTAAACGATGACATACGTCATATCTGCCCCCAGTTCTACCTGGACGCTTATAAGCACCCCGAGGGGAAGAGCATGTTTCCGCCGCTGATTGAACTGGGAATACCCAGTGATAGAGGTTACTTTGCCGATTGTGATGACGTACAGGAAGTTGAAGATTATGATTGGCCGAATCCGGATTATTTAACTTTCGACCAATGTCTGCGAGACTTGGAGACCGCGGGTGACATATATCGCCTTAGCGGTATGTGGAGCTGTTTTTATCACAATGTAATGGATTTCTTTTCAATGGAAAATTACATGATCAAGATGTATGACCATCCCGAGGTCGTTGACGCGGTCACCCGGCATGTGTGTGAATTTTATCTGGAAGCTAACGAGAGATTTTTTGAGTTGAGTCAAGGCCTGATAGACGGGTTTTTCTTTGGAAACGATTTCGGTACACAGCAGGATCTGATCTGCAGCCCCGAGCATTTCGATCGATTCATAAGACCGTGGTTTAATAAATTCACCGAACAGGGGCGGGACCATGGATACCAGGTAATCCTGCATTCCTGCGGGGCGATCCATAGGGTTATTGACCCACTCATAGCCATGGGCGTGGATTGCCTGCACCCTTTACAGGCCATCGCCAGGGATATGGACGCTGAAACCCTGGCCCGCGATTTCAAAGGCCGTGTTACGTTTTTCGGCTGCATAGACACTCAGGATTTACTCGTCCGGGCCACGCCGGAACAAGTGAAGACAGAGGTGAGAAGAGTAAAAAGCCTGCTTGGGCCGAATTTGATTGTGAGTCCCAGCCATGAGGCCCTGCTGCCCGATGTGCCGCCGGAAAATATACTGGCCATGGCTGAAGCGGCGGTTGAATAGTATCATGACCGGGGGAGAAAGATGAGGAGACCGCAAAGCGGGCCCGGCCAGGCAAATGAACGACCCCGCGGTAAGCCACGGGGTATCAACCGGAAAAACCCGAGCATTTATTTACCTGCGGTAAAAAATTTGAGCATTTATTTACCTGCGGTAAAAAATTTGATCGAAAGACGAAGCGCGGGGGCAAAGGAGACTCGCGACTGCAATCAGGCAGGCGCCTTAATATTAATCACTTTTGAAGTATCCTTTCGGTACTACCACAATCCCCCGGGGTGTTACGGTAAAGCGCTTCCTATCTTCAGCAGG
>JAZGHI010000483.1:0-3851 GCA_036480955.1 Candidatus Adiutricales bacterium | reverse complement strand
GGATATTGGGCCCGAAGATACCACCGGCTCTCTTTATTTTAATCACCTGTTTCCCCTTGGGGTTGAGGCCATTCTGGAATCAGTGGACCTCATAAAGGAAGACCGGGCGCCGAAAACAATCCAGAGTGAAGACGGGGCCACGTACGAACCGCCCTGTGATGACCGGGTCGCTGAAATTGATTGGGGTAAGCCGGGCCAGGACGTTTACAATCTTGTCCGAGGGTGTGACCCTCAGCCCGGTGCTTATTCTTTCCTAAATGGTGAAAAAGTTCGTTTTTACGGAGCCAGACTTCTTAAGGAGTCCGTAAGCGAGGCGCCGGGGACCGTTTCAGGGTTAGATGCGGATGGAATGCGGATAGCCGTGAACGGCGGTCGGATTCTCGTCACCAAATGCCGCGCTCAGACCGGCGGGAAAGTACAGGCTGCCGAGTTTGCCTCGGAAAAGGATCTGAAAACCAGCGACAGGTTCCAGATGTCCGGCGGCACTGACTGATTAAATAACATGCTGTACGGAGTGCCTAAAGTCCTGTTCTGAAGTGACTGACGCCCTCCCGATCTTTACCGTAAATGTCATTGACAATAACATTTACTGAAATTACTCTCATACTAACAGCTTAAATCTAGCCGCGCCCTCAGCCCTTGTCTCCAGTTGATAAGCCGGTGGTAGAATAAATAAAAATTTAAGATAAGAGAGGAACGTATTTATGTCAGCACCAAGACCCGAACCTTTCACTGTTTCAGTTGATGATAAGGTCATTGAAGACCTGAAAAAACGCCTGGCCCTTACCCGCTGGCCGGATGAAATACCGGATTCGGCCTGGCAGTACGGGTCCAGCCTGGCCTATCTCAAAGAACTGGTGGAATACTGGCTGAATGGCTATGATTGGTCCCGGGCCGAGGGACTGCTCAACGGTTTCCCCCAGTACATGGTCTCACACGAAAAGGTTGATCTGCACTTCATCCACGTTCCGGGGAAAGGACCGGAGCCGCTGCCCTTGATCATCAGCCACGGCTGGCCGGGATCAATTTATGAATTTGTAAAGGTCATCGGCCCTTTGACCGACCCGGCTGCCCACGGCGGCGATCCCAAAGACGCCTTCAGCCTGGTGGCGCCTTCCCTGCCCGGATATGGGTTCTCCTCGCTGGCCAATCGCGCGAGGCTGGGCATTGATGAGATGGTGGACGTATTCGCCTGGCTAATGGATGACGTGCTCGGCTATTCGAACTTTGTGGCCCAGGGCGGTGACTGGGGCGCCCTGGTCGCCACCGGGCTGGGTCTCAACCACCCGGATAAAACCACCGGGATACATATTAATATGATGGCCGCTACACCGGACCGGAGCGATATTACGAACTTGAGCGAGGATGAGCAGAAGTTCATTCAAGAGGCCACCTCCTTTCAGGATGGGATCGGTTATCAGTGGATACAGGGGACCAAGCCCCAGACCCTGGCCTTTGGTCTGAACGATTCGCCGGCCGGCCTGGCCGCGTGGATTACGGAAAAATTTCACGCCTGGACCGATTGTGACGGGAATATTGAAAACAGCGTATCCAAAGACGATCTCCTGTCAAACATTATGATCTACTGGGTAACACAAACCATAAACAGTTCCTTCTGGCCCTACTATCAGATGCGGCATGAGCCATTGAGGCTGAAGGCGGGGGAGAAGATAACCGTGCCCACCGCGTTCGCCGCCTTCCCCGGTGAAATTTTCACCCCGCCGGAGGAATGGGTGGCGCGCGCCTATAACCTGAAGCGCTACACTACCATGGACCACGGCGGCCATTTCGCCGCTCTGGAAGAGCCTGAAATGCTGGTGGAAGATATGCGGGAATTCTTCCGCGGTATGCGCTAGTAATCCCGGTTCTTAAATAAAGGATCATTTTTTCGTGAGTAAACACAAGCAAAGGACAGAGATATGAACGATGATGTTATACACGGCGGTGAAGCCATTGGCCGCGTGTTGAAAGAAGAGGGAGTGGAATATATTTTCGGTATCCTGGGGGGGCATGTCATGCCGCTCTTGGGCGGAATCGTCAAGCAGGGAATCCGGCTGATACACATGCGCCACGAACAAGGCGGTGTTTACGCCGCGGACGGGTATGCCCGGGCCACGCGAAAGATCGGTGTCTGTTTTGGAACCGCCGGACCGGGTATGACCAATATGATCAGCGGTGTGGCCCAGGCCTATCTCTGCCGGGTCCCTGTACTCTGCTTATTCGGACAGCACCCCACCACCGAGGATCTTCAGGAACCGATCCAGGAGGCCTACGCCGCGGATATCTGCCGCAGCATTACCAAATGGAGCCACAGGGTCGCTGAATGGCGGATACTATCGTTATCAACCAAAAAGGCCATTAGTGACGCCAAAAGCTATCCGGCTGGTCCGGTGGCGCTGGAGGTTCCCTTGAATATTCTGTACAAAAGCGGACCGGCGGAAAAGCAGTTGAACTATCATCCCGGGACCAAGTTCCCCTCCCGGATGCAGATGGCCTCTGCCGGCAACGCCGATTCCATCGAGCGCGTGGTTGAAATGCTGCTTTCCGCGGAACGGCCGGTTATTGTGGCCGGGGAGGGTCTGCACTGGGCCGATGCCGCGCCGGAGCTTAAAGAGCTGATCCAAATCATGCAGATACCGGTCATGACCCGCCGCATTTCACGCGGGGCGGTGCCGGAAAATAATCCTTTGTCCTTCAGCGGCCGGGCCAGGCGGGAAATACTTAATAAGGCCGATCTGGCCGTGGTTATTGGTCTCCGCCTGGGTTACCTGGAAGCCTACGGCAGTTGGGCCAGGCGCATACCCAGATTCGTGCAGATAAACGAGGCCGATTCTGAAATAAAAGAGGAAATTCCCACGGACGAAGTTATAGTTGGACATCCCAAACTGGTCTTGAGACAGATGGTCGAAATCGCCAAACAGGAAAAAAATATCCCCGTTAAAAAGAATTGGCTAAAAACGGTTCGGGAAATGATGGAGAAAAGCCGGGAAGTGCATCGTCGGGAAGCGGAAGAGGCCAGGACAAGTACGCCGGTCCACCCAGCCTATCTGGCCCAGGAAATAGTGGACTTCCTGGATGATTCGGCCACCATCGTCTATGACGCCTTTACCGGCACCTATTATCTGACTCCCAGGATCCAGGCCAGCTTTTCCGGGCAGATTCTGGACGCGGGAGAGTACGCCGGGGTAGGACAGGGCGTGGGTATGGCCCTGGGCGCTCAACTGGCCCGGCCTGGAAAGCAGGTTTTAGCCATGATGGGTGACGGTGGCATGGGCATCGGCGGTTTTGATATAGAGACGGCCATACGATATAAACTGCCGGCCGTTTTTCTGGTCAATAATAACAGTACCTGGATGGCCGGATCCTTCGGCATTTACGAAAGTCAGTTTGGTAAGGAAAACAACTGGGACATCACGCCCGGCCTCAGGTACGACAAGATTTTCGAGGGCGCGGATTACCACGCGGAAAACGTGGAAAGTCCCGAGCAGATAAGGCCGGCCCTGGAGAGGTCGTTCAATTCCGGGAAGACCGCCGTCATAAACGTGGTGGTGGACCCAAAAGTCTACCACGGCATGATGAAAACAAGGGACTACTACGGGCACCGCGATCAAACAAGCAGACCAAAGGGTGAGAAGAGCGGGGCCTGAGGATTAAGGCCGCAGCTGGATTCCGATCCGGATAGCCGTTCCTAATCCTGTTCTTTAAGCCGATCTGCGTTGCTCAAGAAGAGATTGGTGGAAACAAAGGACGGCACGTCCTTGGCCCGTTCTTGAAGCAGTTCCGCCTTCAGCCTCCGGGCCTTGATAACGTCTTCATCATCGGAAGAGACTAGAGCCAGAAGGTCAATCACG
>JAZGHI010000482.1:0-2291 GCA_036480955.1 Candidatus Adiutricales bacterium | reverse complement strand
TGGGTCTGCCCGGTCTGTCAATCGAGAGAGAAGTTATCCGGGATTATTTCGCTCAAAAATTTGAGGCAGGGTTCGAATACGCTTATCTCTTCCCGGGATTGAATCGGGTACTTCAGGCCGCGGGTAGAGTCATTCGGACCGAAAATGACCGTGGTGTTGTTTTCCTGATTGATGACAGATTTTCCTCGTATCGGTACAGGTCCCTCCTGCCCGGGGAGTGGGAACCGGTCAGGATTGGCAACGAAGAAGAAGCCGAGCGGGCCTTGATGAAATTCTGGTAGCTTTTAACCAGGTAGTGTCTGTCCAGAAATGAGGAATTTTTTTCAAGATCGAGGCGGACGAAAAAAATTGCCGCAGGCATATATTTGATATTCCGAGGATAATTTTTTTCGTCCAACAAAGAGATTGGGGAAAATGACCATTTCCGGACGGGCACTAGGTAGTGAGAATCTCAACCGTCCTGCGATGAAGACGATCAAGATATTATTTGTGGCGGATACGCATCTGGGTTTTGATCTGCCCTTTCGACCGCGTATTAAGCGGAGACGGCGTGGGCCGGATTTTTTCGCCAATTTTGAGCGGGCTCTGGAACCGGCCTTTAAAGGTGAAGTCGATGCCGTGGTCCATGGCGGCGATCTTCTCTTTCGGAGCAAGGTCCCGGCCAGATTGGTCGAGATGGCCTTCGAACCGCTCGAGAGGGTGGCGAATAAAGGGACGCCGGTGTATCTGGTGCCGGGCAATCACGAGCGGTCGGCTATCCCCTACCGCCTGCTGATAACCAATAAAAACATCCACATCTTTGATAAGCCCCAGACCTTTGTCCTTAGGCTCCGAGGATTCACACTGGCCCTGGCTGGTTTCCCTTATTTTCGGGCAAACGTGCGTGGAAATTTCCCGGAAATTATCCGGAAAACCGGGTGGTCCGGGGTAAGAGCAGGCGCGCGTATCTTGTGCTTACATCACTGCGTGGAAGGGGCCGCGGTCGGCCCGAAAAATTACACCTTCCGCTATAACCGGGACGTGGTCAGGATTCGGGACATCCCAAAAGCATTCACGGCCGTGTTATCGGGACATATCCACCGCTTCCAGGTCTTGACCCGCGACCTGGCAGGGAAACCCGCGCCCGTGCCGGTTTATTATCCCGGCTCCATCGAAAGGACGTCCTTTGCCGAGAGAAAGGAGGAAAAGGGATTCCTGATAATCGAAATCGGGATTGGGGAAAAGTCACAAGGGATCGTTAAGCGTTGGGAATTTCGTAATCTGCCCGCCCGTCCCATGATTCAGATTGAGATACAGGCCGCCGGTCTGGACAAGAATGAGCTCGAGACACGGCTCAAGCTTGCCTTAGAAAGTCTGCCTGAAGACAGCGTCGTTGACCTAAAAGTTAATGGTATGATCCGGGAATCGGCTATGCCTTCCTTAAGCGCTACCTCTGTCCGCTCGCTGGCGCCTTCTACCATGAACGTGAGCGTGACCCTGGCCGATTATCGGTCCCGGTAGTACAAAGTTAAAAATTCTATCCGGTCGAAATTAATCTGGTCATATAGGGCGTTTGTCATGTTAATGTTCTGTTTCAGGCCATTAATGGCATAATTGCTTCCTTCGCTGGAAACGGAACATATTTTTGGCAATTACTGTGAGACCTCTGAAAAACGAGTAATTTGAGGCCAAATCAAGGAGGGCGATAATTTAACCCACAGGAATACTATAAGTATTTCGAGGACTTAAATTTGAGTCCGACAAAGAGTTGGTCCAAAGGACGACGTTTTGCAGAGGTCTCACTATATAAATACGGAATTGAGGAATATACATGAATCTTGATCGACTTTTTTATCCGAAGAGTATCGCCGTGATTGGGGCCTCTCCGAACGTGGCGGGTGGCAAATTCCCTTTCTTTCAGGCAACTAAGGCCGCCGGGTACGAGGGGGAATTGTACCCGGTGAATCCCGCCCACAAAGAAATAAGCGGGACCAGGGTGTATCAATCCATAGAAGATCTGCCCGAAGGTGTGGATCTGGCCATTGTACAGGTCCCGGTCAGAAAAGCCCTGGACACCATCACCTCCGCTTCAAAAAAAGGCATCAAGTTTGTTCATTTTTTTACCTCCGGTTTCTCAGAAATCGGTGATGTGGAACTGGAGGAAGCCATGGTCCGGCAGGCCATGGCGGGCGGTACCAGGATCGTGGGGCCGAACTGTTTAGGGGTATTTTGCCCGGAGTCACGGGTTACATTTGGTGGAATTCCGGATCAGGATGGGCCCGGAAACGTAGCCTTTCTGGGCCAGTCCGGCG
>JAZGHI010000481.1:0-5781 GCA_036480955.1 Candidatus Adiutricales bacterium | reverse complement strand
TCCAGTCAAATCAAATCGCGTGGAGTTAAGAAAATCTAACAGGATAAACATTGTATCAGAGATGGAAGAAAGCAATTTAATCAAACAGCGTCATGAAAAAGCCTTCGGCCTGAGAGATGAAGGCCAGGAGCTCTTCCCGAATCATTTCCGGCCTGGAACGGAAATCGCTGAATTAAAGCGCAGATTCGGCAAAGCTGAGGATGATGTTTTTGAAGAGTTGGAAGAGGTTTTTTGTCTGGCGGGCCGGATTCTGGCCAAACGCGACTATGGCAAATCCGTCTTTTTCGACATTTCCGACCACAGCGGCCGGATTCAAGCCTACATACGGCGTCAGGATGTTGATGACGAAACTTTCAGGTTGTTCAAAAAACTGGATATTGGGGACATAGTAGGCCTCGAAGGGCGCCTTTTCCGCACGCGGACTAAAGAGCTGACCATCATGACTACAAGTCTGGAACTGGTTACGAAATCCTTCCTGCCCCTGCCGGAAAAATACCACGAGATTAACGTGGAGATAAAGTACCGCCAACGTTACGTGGATCTGATAATGAACGAAAAGACTCGGGAGGTGTTTCTAAAACGGGCCCGGATAATTTCTTTACTGCGCCGGTTTCTCGCCGAGAGGGCTTTTATCGAGGTTGAAACTCCCATGATGCAGCCCATCCCCGGAGGAGCAACAGCCAAACCGTTCGAGACTTTTCATCAGGCATTGGATATGAAACTCTTCCTGCGGGTTGCGCCGGAGTTGTATCTGAAACGGCTTCTGGTGGGTGGATTCGACCGGGTCTTCGAATTGAACCGTAATTTTAGAAATGAAGGCGTCTCGACCCAGCATAATCCTGAGTTTACCATGCTGGAGTTCTACCAGGCCTATGCCGCCTTTGAGGACCTGATGGCCCTGACCGAAGAGATGGTGTCGTCTCTGGCTAGGGAGGTTTGCGGATCGGAACAAGTTGTCTACCTAGGTCAGGAAGTAGACTTAAAACCGCCCTGGGCACGCTTAGGTTTCCATCAGTCCCTGAAAGAGGTTGGTGGGATTTCGTCCGATGTCCTCGAAAATCTGGAAAGTGCGCTGAAATACTGCCGTGAGCACGGTCTGGATATTCCGAAAAACAAGGTTCACGGAAAGCTGTTAGCCAAGATTTTTGACGTCGAGGTTGAACCGAAACTGATCAATCCTACTTTTATTACCGGCTATCCGGCTGACATCAGTCCCTTGGCGCGGCGTAATAAGGATAATCCGGATATTGCGGACCGCTTCGAGTTTTTCATCACCGGTCGTGAGTTCGGAAATGGGTTTTCCGAACTGAATGATCCCTTCGATCAGAAAGAGAGATTCCTGGCTCAAGCTGAAGAAAGAGCCGCCGGTGACGAGGAGGCCCTGTACATGGACGAAGATTACATCAGGGCTTTGATGTACGGGATGCCGCCTGCGGCCGGTGAGGGGATCGGTGTTGATCGTCTGGTAATGCTTCTCACGGACGCGGCCTCAATCCGGGATGTCATCTTTTTTCCACATTTGAGACCGGAGTGCTAAGGAACCGGTTCATCGTGCCTTTTGAGATATTTATCGCATGGAGATACTTTAAAGCCAAACGTAAGCAGACATTTATATCGATGATAACGGTCATCTCCCTGGCCGGTGTGGCTGTAGGCGTTATGGCCCTCATTGTGGTTTTGGCCGTAATGAGCGGGGTTCAATCCACCTGGAAAGACAAAATTCTGGGGATTAATTCACATATTGTCGTGCTTAAATATGGCCAATCGCTTACAGATTACAACAAAGTGATTTCCGAAATAGAGTCTGTAAAAGGCGTTTCAACGGTCGAACCTTATATATTAAGCCAAGTCATGTTGGCCGCGTTCGGCGGCGTCTCAGGCGCTATACTGAAGGGGATCGATCCAGTACTGGTCGCCCGGGGTACAGTCCTGAGCCAGAGTATAGTCGCTGGGCGTCTTTCCGATATTAGGGATGGTTCTGACTCTTCAAAAGGGCCGGCCCTGGCCGTGCTCCTTGGCAATGAATTGGCCAGCCAGCTCGGGGTGGTGACCGGGGATTCAATACGTGTAATTTCGCCGCTGGGAAGGGTAACCCCTCTGGGCGGACGTGCTCCGCGGACAAGGAATCTGACTGTTGCTGGATTGTTTAAGTCCGGCATGTACGAATATGATTCAACTCTGGCGTACATATCTATCGGCCAGGCCCAAGATTTTTTAAATCTGGGGGCCAGTGTGACCGGACTGGAGGTCAGGCTCGATGATATCTATAAGGCGCAAAAGATTAAAGAATCCATTTTAGCCAGATTAGGCCCTGAGTTTTGGGCTAGAGACTGGATGGAGATGAACCGGAACCTTTTCTGGGCTCTGAAACTGGAAAAATTAGCCATGGTCGTTATCCTGACGCTGATTGTGCTGGTGGCTGCCTTCAATATAGTTTCCACGTTATCCGTTGTGGTCATGCAGAAGGCCCGGGATATAGCTATCTTAAAATCCATGGGGGCTACCAGTGTTAATATAATGAGGATATTCGTCTTCCAGGGGCTTGTCATCGGATTGGTCGGTACGGTCATCGGCTTATTTGGCGGTACCGTTTTTTGCCGGTTGCTGGCATACTACGAGTTCATAAAATTGCCGAGTGATGTTTATTATATTGACACATTACCGGTACGAATGGAGTTCACGGATGTGGCTCTGGTTCTTTTTCTGGCCGTGACCATCAGCTTTCTGGCCACCTTGTACCCCGCGTGGCAGGCCGCACGGCTCAATCCGGTAGAGGCTTTACGTTACGAATAGGCGGTGATGCGGGTGACAACTGACGAAAAGGCCTATATTCACATCGAGGAAGTTACCAAGGTTTTCAAGTCCGGGCGATCCCAAGTGGAGGTCCTTAAAGGATTGAATTATACTATTGAGCGCCGGAACAGCCTGGCCATTGTGGGGGCCTCGGGAGTCGGCAAGTCGACCCTACTCTATATCCTGGGGGCACTCGAGCCGCCTACTTCGGGCCAGGTAATCTTCGATGGTATCGATTTATACGGGCAGGACCAGAAGGCTCTGGCCCTTCTCAGAAGCAGGAAGATCGGATTTGTCTTTCAATTCCACCATCTATTATCGGAATTTAATGCTTTGGAGAATACGGCCATGCCCTCGCTAATCCGGGGTTTGAGCAGGAAAGAGGCCTATAATCAAGCGGAAAAGATTCTCGTCAGGGTAGGATTAAAAGACCGACTGACCCATCGTATCGGAGAAATGTCCGGGGGCGAGCAGCAGCGGGTAGCAGTGGCCAGGGCCCTTGTTACGGAGCCCGAAGTATTGCTGGCCGATGAGCCCACCGGGAATCTTGATACCGGCACCGGACGCCGGATAAATGACCTGATAATGGAACTTAATCAGGAAAAGGGATTGACTATGATAATAGCCACCCATAATCTGGAACTGGCCCGGATGATGTCTTCTCAAGTTAGATTGTCTCAAGGTCGAGCCATACAAGAAAGATGAGTCGATGATGAAGCGTATTTTAGTTATATTATTTTTTCTTCTTGCTATCCCCTCCCTCGTTTACGGCGCCAATTCTACTAAAATCGGAGTTCTTCCTTTTAATGTTTTCAGTCAGGAGAATCTGGACTATCTAAAGGATGGTGTGGCCAGGCTGCTTAACAGTCAATTCCTCGATCAGGGTTTTGAGATCGCTTCAAAAACGGACGTCCAGGACGCATTGAAAAGCATTGGTGTGGAATTCCCTGATCCGAGATCGGCTCAGCGTCTCGGTAAGACTCTGAAAACGGATTATATTGTGTACGGCAGTCTGACTAAAATTGGCAACAGTATTTCACTTGACATAAGGATTGTGGACACGCTGGGAATCAAAAAAACCGCTTCGGTCTATGTTCAGAGTGAGGGACTCGAAACTTTGACCGGTCTCATACAAAAACTCGCAGCCGAGATCGCGGTCAGGGTTTCCCGCGAGAAAAGAATAGCCCGGATTTTTATAATCGGAAACGAACGAATTGAGCCTGATGCCATCAGGGCCGTCATCGAGGCTAGAGAAGGAGATTTGTTTTCAGAGGAGGGTATCTCATCTGATTTAAGACGGATTTACGCGACGAATTATTTTAAAGACGTAAAGGTGGATGTAGAGGAATCAGAGAAAGGCAAGATCGTTAAGTTCATCGTAGAAGAAAAACCATCGATTCAGTCTATCGAGTTCAAGGGCTTGAGCGCTAAGAAAGAGGAAGACCTGCTGGAGATTCTGGGATACAGACTATATTCGATTGTAGACACCAGAAAGGTGCTGGCGAGTGTTGAAAATATAAAAGAAGAATATCGAAAAGACGGTTATTACAATGCCGAAATCAGCCATGAAATAAGAGATATCGATTCGAAAAGAGTCTCGATCCGTTACAATGTTAAAGAGAAAAACCGGATCTACATTGAAGAAATTGCTTTTGTGGGAAATGATAATATTGATCGAAAAGAACTTTTGGATTTGATGACAACCAGGGAGAAGGGCTTTTTTTACTGGCTGACGGATTCCGGAATCCTGAAACAGGACGATTTAAGGCAGGATGTCAATAAGCTAGTGGCTTATTACCACAATAACGGCTACATAAAAGCCCAGGTTTCTGACCCGGAAGTCACGGTTAAACAGGACCGGCTCATTGTGACCATAACTATAGAAGAGGGTCCACAATATAAAATGGATAAAATCTCTTTTTCAGGCGATCTTATTCGCCCGGTAGAGGAGATCGCCGAGCAGGTCACCATCAAAACAGGTGATGTTTTTAATCGAGATGTTATCCAGAAAGACATGCAGGCTATCAGCAAGATGTATGCTTCACAGGGTTACGCTTATGCTTTCGTAGCGCCTTTGATTCAAGAAAACAACGATACTTTATCCGTGGATATCGAGTATAAAATTACCAAAAATCGTCTAGTCTATTTTGAGCGGATAGACATAACCGGAAACACGAAGACCAGGGAGAACGTTATCCGGCGAGAGCTGAAGGTTCATGAAGGGGACTTGTTCTCAGCCGAAAACATCAGCCTAAGCCTGTTGAATTTGCAGCGCCTTGGGTACTTCGAAGACATGGATATTTCTCAGAGCCGAGGAAGCTCCGAGGATAAGATGAATATTAAAATCGACTTGAAGGAGCAATCCACCGCTTCTTTCGGGGCGGGGTTGGGATATAGTTCGTTTAATAAACTCTTTGGCACGGTCCGCATCAGCAATGATAATCTCTTCGGCCGTGGCCAAAGACTGCAGCTTCAGGGCAGTCTGGGATCCCGTATTACGGAATATTCTCTGAGCTTTACAGAACCCTGGCTTATGGGAATACCCCTCAGCGCTGGATTTAATGTTTATGACCAGCTTTATCAATACGATAATTATGACAAAGATTCCATCGGCTTCGGACTAAGGTTCGGATATCCAGTGAGGGATTTTGTCCGTCTATCATTGGGCTATAGATATGAAAGCGCGGAGGTAAAAAATATCCCTGACACAGCCTCGGACTCCATCAAACAGTCGGCTGGCAAGCATATTACCAGCGGCATGAGTGTAACCCTACGGAGGGATACCCGGAATCGGCAGTTCAATCCGACCGAGGGGTCAGATACTTCGATTAATGTTGAATACGTGGGCGGCCTGTTGGGCGGGACCAGTGATTTTACCCGGTACATTCTTAATTCGGGCTGGTTTTTTCCTCTTCCATGGGGAGAAAATCATGTATTTTTCACTCGTGGAAAGATTGGATTTGTTAACCGGACTTCAGGCGGCAACCT
>JAZGHI010000480.1:0-3398 GCA_036480955.1 Candidatus Adiutricales bacterium | reverse complement strand
GCTCGGGCGGCAGGTTTAAGCTTTTATGTTTTTTAATGAACGGTAATGGGAGACCTCTGCAAAACGAGTAATTTGAGGTCAAATCGCTTTTCGGCGGGAACACGAAAATTCAAGCCGCAGGAATATTTTTATTAAATGTATTTCGAGGAGTAAAGCCACTGCAGGCGAAGCCGAAGTGGCAGCTCAAAATTCAAGCGCGACAAAGAGTTGAGCCAAAGGACGAAGTTTTACAGAGGTCTCAATGGATTAAAGGAGGTCTTTGCGGCCCATGCTTTTAAGAGCTTCCACCGCTTCTTTTATGTCCTGATCCCGGTCCTTGGGACAGATGAGCAAGGCGTCCGTTGTGTCAATCACCACCAGGTCGTCCACGCCGATGAGGGTGACGTGTCTTTCGGGGTTATAAATAACGCAGCCGGAGCTGTCTATGAACAGACAGTCTCCCTGGGAGACGTTCCCATCACCGGCGGGCCAGAACTGGGCGGCTGAAGTCCAACTGCCCACGTCGCTCCAGCCGATGTCGGCCGGAAGAACCAGGACATCGGCGGCTTTTTCCATGACCCCGTAATCAATGGATACGGCTTCAAGCTCCGGGTACATTTCTTCCATGACTGATATAAAATCCGGCCGGTCTATGGCTTGAGAGAGCTTTTCAAGATCACGGGCCAGGTCTGGCAGGAGTTCTCTTAAGTAGGAAAGAATGGTATCGGCCCGCCAGATAAACATCCCGCTGTTCCAGTAGTATTTTTCGCTTAAATAGTATTCCTGTGCTTTATCAAGGTCCGGTTTTTCGTGAAATCGGGACACGGTGTAAACCTTTGTGCCGTTTGACTCAGCCACCAGAGGACCGGCTTCCAGGTATCCGTATCCGGTTTCAGGATGTGTGGGTGTAATGCCGAGGGTGACCAGGACTTTGCGGTTTTTAACCAGATTCGAAGCGGTTTTTATCAATGATCTGAACTGCGCTGTTTTAGCGATGACGTGGTCCGCGGGCAGCACGGCCATAATCCCCTCGGGGTCACGGTGGTGTATAAAATGAGCGGCCAGACCGACGCAGGGGGCTGTATTCCGGCCCACGGGTTCAGCCAGGATATTTTCCGGGGGAAGGTCCGGCAGTAATGTTTTCACTTCTTCAAGGTGTGAGACGCCGGTTACCACCAGAACCTTTTCCGGAGGTATCAGAGGCAGAATCCGGTCGACCGTGATTCGGATCAGCGGCTCGGACCCGGTTATGGGCAGTAGCTGTTTGGGCCGTTCCTCGCGGCTTAACGGCCAGAAACGTGTGCCCCGGCCTCCGGCCATGATCACGGCGTAAAGATGGGTTTCTTCAGGCATATCCTCACATCTTATCCAGAAGATCCTGGGCCTGGCTGAAATCCGGATTGATTTTTAAGGCTCTGTTCATGCATTCGCGGGCCTCTTTTTGCCGTCCCATTTCAAGGTAACAGCGGCCCAGGTTGAAGAACAGGTTTTCGTCCTGGCTCTCAATTTTTAAGGCCCGGTGGTAATTGGCCACGGCCTGGTCGTACTTTTTCTGCACACGGAAGGCGATACCCAGCCGGTTGAACGCATAGACGTCTTCCGGTCTGGCGTCGAGAACTTTTATAAAACTTTTTTCAGCCTCACTGTTTTCACCGAGCTTAAGGTGCGTGTCGGCTAAATTTAATTCGGTTTCGGAATCGTCCGGGTTTAAATGCAAAGCCTTTTTCAAGGCCGACTTGGCCTCCTTTAGCCGACCGGCGGCCAGGTATGAACCGCCCAACTGGGAATGGGACCGGGCCAGGTTAGGATCCGTGGCCACCGCCTCCTCGAGCGATTTGATGGCTTCCTCATACCGGCCCTGTTTATGCAAGACCATTCCCACGTCGGTGTGCAGTTCGGCCACCCGGGTAGTTCCTTTGTCTATGGCCTGATCGAACTCAGCTAAAGCCGCCCCTATTTCACCCGTCTCAAAAAGCATGTCAGCCTTGTTAATAATTGATTCAAGCCTCTCAGGTTCCTGCTTCAAGCCCAGGATTTCTTTGATTTTGTCCTGAAGGGCCTCGGGTGAGACGGGTGTTTTTAAAAATCCGTTTACGTTGAGCGCTTCCGCTTTTTCCAGATCATTCTGGGTTTGGTTGGAGATTAAGAGCAGGACCGGGATGTTTTTGGATTCATTGTTCCGGCGGACTTCCGCGAGAAGTTTGAGGCCGCTTAACTGCGGCAGGTTCCAGTCAGCCAGCAGGAAATAGTTAGACCTGCGCTGTACCAGCCTTAAAGCGCCCAGGCCATTGTCGACAAACGTAATCTCATTGAAGTTCATGGCCTCGAGTATGGCCTTAATGGCCGATGACTCCCGACGAGAGGACGTGGCTACCATAAAAATTAAATTCGTGGATTCCATAACTTAAAGATACACTTTATCAGGTTTATATAAAAGAAAAAACTAGCTGGCCGCGGGACGTAAGGACCGGCTTAAAAATCGCTTTGACAGGCGTATTACCCCGGATTTAAGCGGCAGATTGACCTAAAAAGCGCTTGTCCATCACATAACTATTTGATATAATTCTGATATTCTTGTTGAATCATCTCCAAAAGAGTTGATGATTTTGAAAGGATTCAAGGGGTCAAGGGTCCAAGCGTTTGTTCAAGCGTTTGTACACCAACGATTTTATCAGCGCTTTGTCAGATTTTTTTATTATGTTCCACAGTTATGACTACATTTCCTATTTTTTGTCCTTTTTCAACATATTTATATGCTTCGACAATCTGTTGGAGAGGATATTTTCTATCTATCACTGCTTTGAATTTTCCTTCCTCAATGAGCTTTTTGATAAGAAGTACGCTTCCTTTAGTATCTACAGGGCGCGGAAATGCGGTTTTTTTGTTGCCAATTATTGGTTTTATAATCGGTGTTATAAATGGTAAGAAAATATTTTGAGCCATATAACCCAAGTCTGTTGAAATATAAACACCGCCAGGTTTTAATAATCGTTTGCACTTACCAAATGAACTTTTGCCAACCGCGTCAAAAACAAAATCATATTCTTGATCGTCCTTTGTAAAATCCTCTTTGGTATAATCAATTAATCTTTCGGCTCCCAAGGATTTTACCAGTTCAAAATTTTCCTCATTGCACACCGCCGTAACATTAACGCCAAAATATTTTAAAAGTTGAACTGCGGCTGAGCCAATACCTCCTGTCCCGCCATTGACCAGAACTTGCTGTCCAGTTTGAATCTTCACTTTATTTATGAAATTATAGGCATAATGCGCGCCTTCAGTACTGGCCGCGGCCTGTTCGCAGGTTATATTATTTGGTATTGTGGTCAGGGCTTTATCTTCACTCATGGTCATGTACTCCGCGTGAGACCCTGAACCCATGTCACTAAATCCAAAAACCTTATCTCCAACCTTAAAAT
>JAZGHI010000479.1:0-2046 GCA_036480955.1 Candidatus Adiutricales bacterium | reverse complement strand
GTTAGCATTCTGTTATATCTACCGGTCTTGTCGATCTGACAATATAAGGAGGCCTCTGCAAAACGAGTAATTTGAGGTCAAATCGAGGAGCACGAAAATTTAAGCCGCAGGAATACTTGTAGTATTTTGAGGACTTAAATTCGAGCGCGACAAAGAGTTGGGCCAAAGGACGAAGTTTTACAGAGGTCTCTATAAGGGGGCTGATCATGAATAAAAAATCTCCTTCGGCGGAATCAACTAAAGTTCTCGATCAGGCGGTTATCGATCAGCTCAAAGAGATGTTCGCCGGTATTTCTCATGATATTCCTGTATATCTTTTCAGCCGGAAGGACGAGAACGAGATCGAAGTACAGGTGGGTCGGGAGATTTTAGCCGCCTTTGCCTCTGTTTCAAAAAGAATCAAGTTCAAGGAATACAATCTGTCCCACAAACAGGCCAAAAAATGGGGAGTCAGCCAGTCTCCCACTATTGTTTTTGCCCCGGAGCTTTACCGGATTCATTATCTCGGGATTCCTCTAGGGGAAGAGGGCCGTACACTGGTTGAGACGTTGATGCTTGTCGGATCAAGGGCCAGCCGAGTAAACGAACAGGCGCAGCGCGTCCTGGCCAGGATCGATTCACCCCGGAAGTTGCGTGTCTTTGTGAGCCCCACCTGTCCCTATTGTCCTCAACAGGCTGTGAACGCGGTCAAGGCGGCCATTGAAAGACCGGATCAGGTATCCCTGGAGATAATAGATAACAGCTTCAATCCCGAACTGGCTGAACAGTATTCGGCCATGAGCGTACCCCAGACCTTTGCCAACAATGTTCTGATCGCTAAGGGGGCCCAATCCGAGGAACTCTTTGCCGCCTCCCTGGAAAACATGACCGAACAGAAATTCTTCATCCCCGAAAGTGACGCCGAGCAAATAGAGACGGATCTGGTCATTATCGGAGGCGGTCCGGCCGGGCTCACGGCGGCCATTTATGCCGCCCGAAGCGGACTAAATACGGTGGTCTTGGAAAAAGACACCCTGGGCGGGCAGGTGGCGACTACACCAATCGTGGATAACTATCCCGGTCTGGCCCATATTGGTGGCAAGAACCTGGTGGATATCATGGTGGCCCACGCTCTGGAATACGTAAACGTCTTTCCGCGGGAAGAGGTTATGGAGGTTAAGCCCGGGGAGATTTTCGAGTTAACTTCCTCACTGAGACGGTTTACGGCCCGGGCCATCCTGCTGGCCACCGGAGCTACTACCCGGAAGTTGGGAATCCCGGGCGAGTACCGGTTTTCGGGCCGTGGGGTAAGTTACTGCAGCACGTGCGACGGCCCTCTCTTTAAAGACAAAAAAGTAGTCATGGTCGGAGGAGGGAACAGCGCCGTGACCGAGGCTATTCACCTTAACCATATCGGCGCGGATGTAACGCTCATGCACAGGAGAGACTCATTGAGGGCTCAGGATAATCTGATCCAGGCTTTGGAACATTCCAAGACACCGATTATCTGGAATACGGAGGTAAAAGAAATTAAGGGCCAGGAAACAGTCAACGAACTTGTTATTTACAACAACCAGACAGACAAAACAGAGTCCTTCCCTACTGACGGAATTTTTATTTCAGTCGGGTATATCCCTGAAATCGAACTGGCCCAGAAAATCGGTGTGGAGATCGGCCCGGACGGTTACATAACACATGATGCCCATCACCGGACCAACATACCAGGAATTTACAGCGCCGGAGACGTCGAGGGTGGTTACAAGCAGATTGTGACCGCGGCCGGAGCCGGAGCCGCGGCGGCCATGACCCTTTTCGAAGACCTGTCCCATCCCTACTGGAAAGACCGGGACTGAATGTTTACAAATCTCCTGGAATTTCTTCATGTGAGGTAAAAAAACGCTTTTGGAAGCAGGCTTCGCAAGACTGATTCCGAATAAGAAATATCAAAAAAGCTCCGTCACTTTTTCCTTTAAAACCTTTCCCATCTGGTTCTTGGGCAGTTCCTTAACAAAAAGGATCTCCTTGGGGCATTTCCAGGCCAGCAGGTTCTCTTTACAGTGGGCTTCT
>JAZGHI010000478.1:0-4369 GCA_036480955.1 Candidatus Adiutricales bacterium | reverse complement strand
CTCCCCCCGAGCATCTTGAAAATGGTGCGGTAGCCGTCCGCGGCCGAAATCACCGCGTCGGCCCGGTATGTTTCACCACAATCCAGAAGAATTCCCACCGCGGTGTCTTCTTCCACCAGGATTTCTTCGACCGTGGCCCCGTAATTAATATGCCCGCCCAGGTTCTTAAAACGCTCCTCTATAGGCTTTACAAAGCCGGAGGAACCGCCTTCCATGAGCCCGATTTGTCTGCCGGCGATCAGACCCAATAACATTCCAACGAACCAGACCGGTACCTCGGGCAGAAACAGATTCTCGAATACCCAGGCTACCCAAGGGTCTTTTACTCCTCTGGCATATGCTTCCATCGAACCCGCGTTTTTCCCGAACATGTACTTTGATAAAGATCCCGTGTTCCAGAATCCTCGAATTCGGTCCCAGATACGGACTAATTCCGGCGGTTTTTCAAGCCCCATTTTCATCATGTCCACTCGGCCCAGGCTTTTAGCCATGGATACTAAATTCGAGGCGAACGGGGTATCCACCTCTGAGATGTCCCTTACCTCCTCCTCCAGACGATTCAGGTCCTCCGTTACGGTGATGGTTCGCCCGGTGGCCTGGTCGACGAACCGAATGTAAACCGGCAGGTCCAGAAAATTATTCACCTGAGCCGTGCCCAGTTCACGATACAGCTCATACATCGACTGGCCGGGTTTATGGCCCATAAGGAAGTGAATACCCCCGTCGATATGAAATCCTTTTCGTTTCCACGCGGCGGCCACACCACCGGGTTTTGTGTGGTGTTCAAAGATATGGGCCTCATAGCCGTTCATCCGGGCGTAACAACCAGCGGCCAGCCCGGATAAACCGGCCCCGATTATGATTATCGATTTTTCAGACATGACTTCCTGAAGCGATTTTTAAAAATATGTTCCGGCTCGCGCCGAGGAGTTGGAAGGTTTTTATAACCTTAAAATACTACACCTCGACTTTTTCCGAGATAGTAATCCCAGGCCTGGGTGTTTACCGCATCTATCCCTCATATTATGTTCACGGGTCATCTTCTATCTTTAATTTTACTAACGGAACGTTTTTATGGCAAAAACTCTATTCAGTCTTATTCAGCTTCAGCGGTTACTTCCACCTTCTCTCGGGGAGAAGGCTCTCTAATGGCGTATCGAAAAATATACACGGCCACGGGCACTCCCAGCAAGACACCCCAGAGACCGAAAATGGTATGGCCCATGTACAGAATGATTAGGACTAAAACAGGATTTATCTTGAGCACGGCTGAAACTATTCTCGGGTTTAAGACATACGTTTCCAGAGTATGTACCAGGATGATCATGATCATCGCGAGGAAGACCAAATTAATACCGCCGCTGTTGAAAGCCAGCAGGCAGATTGGAGCCGAGGAAATAAAAGTTCCCAGGACCGGCACAAGCCCGGCAAAAAAAACGATAGTCGCCAGCACCACTATGGGATGAATATCCAGGATATACAGCCCGATCGTGGTCAATGTAGTGTTTATGATGGCTACGATAATCTGGGCCTGGAAGGCTTCACCCACCACTAGAGCGAACTGTAATACACTCTCCGAGGTCTCGGCGTAAATATCTTTCAGCCTGGTCTCCTGAATCGACTTAATCCGGGCCTGCAGTTGGGGGTAATCAAAAAGTATGAGAAAGCTGAACAGAATCCCAATCAGGAAAAAAGAGATGAATCCGGTGACGGAATTGAAAAACTTGACCGCCAATCCAACCACTGTATCCTGACCGACGCCGAACAGGGTATCAAGGGAAATCCCTTCTTTTATCCTTTCAAAAACCGGGGCGAATTGCTCCTGCCGGCCGGCCTGGCGATCCAGAAAGGCTTGCAGGTCTTCAATGGTCTTGGGCATCTGCTGAACGAAGGTTTTCGATTCCGAGCCAAGGCTGGGTACTATGTACAGGACCAGAGTGATTATAAAAGCCAGAAAAACAACATAGGTCAGTATGATCAGCAGCCTGTGATTGATTTGAATCTTGGATTCGATACGGTTTGTTATGTTGTAAAAGATAAAACAAAGTATAAAGGACAGAAACAGCAACCCGAACAGACCGCGAAGCAGATATAGAAAGCTAAAAAACACCGTCCAGATCAGTATCTTTTTATTGGTACTGAGGAAATGTTGGAGGTCGATATCCATCCTGGTAGGTTACCATAAAAAAAAACTGAAGCAAAAGAGAATCAGCTTTCCCGTTTCGAACCTTTCAAATTCTTTTTCTGATTGATCTGAAAGAATGACTGGGCTACCATTATACCTTGCAGGTTAAATTTGATGAAAGCAGGCAGTCATAAAAAATCCGTCTCCTGGTCTGAGGTGGTGATCGAACACGTCCCTGAATTTAGAGAGGCCCTTGACAATTTTCTCTTTGAAAAAGGAGCCTTAGCCCTTGTGCATGAAGAAACCAGTGACAGGATGATTTGCCGGGCCGGTTTCGGGTCTGAAAAACCAACCGATGAAGCTAAAAAAGACTTAGAGGGCTTTCTGAATGAACTGGCCGGGATTTTTGATCTCCGGCCTTCTCATTCAATCAAATGGCGGTCTGTTTTCGAGGATACCTGGAGCGAAGAATGGAAACGGGATTTGGGCCCGCTTGAAGTGGGGTCTGGATTAATCATTAAGCCCAGTTGGCTTGATAATAAATCGTGGACCGATAGAATTATATTAAACCTCGATCCAGGTCTCGCCTTCGGCACAGGCCTTCACGCCTCGACACGCTTCTGCCTCGACGCCCTGGCCGAATATCTAGCTTTCCCTGAGAACGCCGAGGCCCGAATACTGGATGTGGGTACAGGGAGCGGAATACTGGCCATGGCCTCAGCCGCTCTCGGTCGAGGTTTTGTACTAGCCATCGATAATGATCCAAGAGTGCTGCCGGTCGCGGTCCAAAATCTGGAGAATAACGGCCTGGCCGGCAGTGTAGAGCTGGCCTGCGCCGACCCCGCCTCTATCAAGGGCCAATTCGACCTTATACTGGCCAATCTTTTCTCCGGGGAACTGATACGCCTGGCTCCAACATTGGGATCCTTGGGCGCAGATGGTGGAAAGCTAATCCTTTCCGGAATCCTAAAACACCAGGCCAAGGCCGTGGCGAACAGCTTTACCTCGACCGGGTTTATCCTCACCGAACACCGGAACGAGGGCGAGTGGGCGGCCCTGGTCCTTACAAAACCCTCGTAAAATGAGACGTTTCCTTATAAATCCGGCAATATCCAGCCCCGAAAAACCGCGTCTTACCGGTTCTGAAGCCCGCCATGCCTTTCGCGTTCTTCGCCTCAAGCCTGGTGATCCGCTCATCCTGACCGACGGCCAGGGACACGAGTGGCAGGCCCGAATTACAAAGATTTCCAACGATGAGGCCATGTTGGAAATATTAAAAGAAAGCCCTCCCCTTGAGGAGCCGCTGCTCGATCTGACCATGGCGCTGGCCCTGGTGAAGGCAGACAGATTTGATATTGTTGCCCAAAAAGGCACGGAACTGGGCCTGAAGACCCTGGTTCCTTTATATTCATCTCACGGTGTAGTCAAACCCCGGTCAGGGCAATTCGAGAAGCGATTGATCCGCTGGCGAGAGATTGCCCGTCAATCTCTGAAACAATGCCGGCGGGCCTGGCCTGTGGATGTAAAACCATTGATGAACATAAAGGATTTTCTTGCCTCGGCCTCGGGAGCCGATTTGAAGATCATGCTCCACCAAGAGGACGTGGACAGTGGTGGAATAAAATGGCGTGAGCTGATCGACCGGTATGAAAAACCTAAGAATATCTATGCCATGGTCGGCCCTGAAGGCGGTTTCACTTCTTCCGAGGTGGCTGAAGCCCGAGAAGCGGGTTTTGAGATACTCAGCCTTGGACCCAGAACCATGCGTTCTGAAACCGCGGCCCTGGCCCTTTCTTCCATCCTAGGTTTTCTATGGGGTGATTTATCAAATTTTCATTGATTTTTATCAGTGAGCTAGGTAATCTATACATAACAAAATATATTCGCCGCAAAAAAACAGGAGGACGGTATGAGATGTCCCAAATGTGGTCTGACAAGCTTTGATTACAACGAGGCCTGTCCAAACTGTGGGCGTAACCTGTCTCCGATAAGGGAGGAACTCGGGCTTTTGGATGTAGTTCCTCAACCTCTCTTCTTACTAGGATCACTAGTCGGTCAGAAAGAGCCGGGGGAGGAAGACTTCACCTTCGAGCCAAGTGAAGCCGAACATCTGGGGACCTATGACGGTGATTCGTCCGGAATCCAAGAAGAAGAGGTCTCAGTAGCGGACATGGAAGAAGTCGCTACACTTGAATTCGAGGCTGATCTCGAGGAGGAAGACGAAGGAGCGGGATTAGAAATACC
>JAZGHI010000477.1:0-8087 GCA_036480955.1 Candidatus Adiutricales bacterium | reverse complement strand
AATGGGAAAGGTCGAGGCTCTAAGAGATATCTGGCCCCCAGACTTGAGAGGCAAAAAATGCTGTCCGGTGGATTTGAACCGCTCACCGATTCGCGAGAAAATAAGGCCCAGGGCCACCCGGTTAATCAAGGTCCGGGACCCGGGCTGAGCAGCGGCCTGTACGGTGGGAATTTTCTGCTCTCTTATCTCCGGCGCCTGTTTGCCCTCGGGCTTTTTAACCGCGGGGGAGGGGGCCGGTTCTGAAATTTTTTTTCCTGCTGTTTCCTTGAAAATAACGGCCTGGGTCCACATGACCTCAAATTGAGGCAGTTTGATTATCTGGCCCGGATAGATAATGTCTTTGTTTTTAATCTTAGGATTTAAAGCCAGGACCAGGTTGATGTATTCATTAAAAATCAATTTTTCCGGGATGCCTTGCCGTCTCAGAAGGGCGGCTATCCTTTCTCCATATAGAACCTTATGTTCAAAAGCGGGGATTTTTGGCGCCTGCTGATCCGGTTTTTCGTCCTCGGAGTCGGATAAACCCTCTACCGGACCAATCGGAAGCAGAAGTTTTTGTCCCGGCAATATCAAGTTGGGATTGACCAATTCCGGGTTCAAAGCCTGGATTAGACGTAACACCTCGTCCTTTGCGTCGTAATGATCGATAATACCCCTCTCCCTAAGTATTTTAGCCAGGAAGTCGCCATGTTTGACCTCGTACATGTCGCTTTGAACCTTCAAGCCCTTGTAATCACGTATAATTATGGTCTTAACCAATGAAATAACAGGGTCTTTTTCCGAGGAAGCAGTCTCGGCTTGAACTTGATTCGCGAGCAGGCAAACAAGGCCGAGAGTTAATATGAGGGATAGCAATTTACGTTGAAACATGACAGAATTCCATTACGACTTTTTGTACAGCCCGGCAAAGGTTATCACGGGTAATTGGTATAACATGAAGCCGGATGTTTTTCAATCGCGATGAGACAGATTGATCAGACGGATAAATTCTTTTTCTTTTTTTTATGGGAAAAAAGAGGAGGGCCGTATCCGGTAAAATTAACGAACGCGGACATCGAATCAAAGTGATACAAGATATTGTGTATGATGCTCTAAATAATACATCCAGTGGTATTTTATACTTTACAAACCTGAATAATCCTGTTAGCCTGCTTCAAATTAATAGCGGTGGTGTTTTCAGGCCAGCGGACGACCCGCTGTATAAAAAAGAAGAGTTAGTTTAAACTTAACTGAGATAAGACGACCCATAATTTCAAGGGATTCTACTTCAGTTTTTTAAAGAGAGTAACCATAAATCCAGATTTCAGCATAAAGAGAAGACCCGATGAAGATTAAATCACTCGAAATCGTTGGCTTTAAATCCTTTCCCGAAAGACTGTGCGTGGAATTCCCTGAAGGAATAAGCGCGGTGGTCGGGCCCAATGGTTGCGGAAAAAGCAACATCGTGGACGCCTTCCGATGGGTCATGGGAGAGCAAAGCGTCAAACAGCTTCGCGGACGTCAGATGGAGGACATCCTGTTCAACGGGGCCGATTCAGAACAATCGGCCGGTCTGGCGGAAGTTACTTTGACTTTATCGAATGAGAACGGCCAGCCCCGTGATGGAGTAATCGGTCCCAGTGAAATAGCGGTAACCCGCCGTCTTTTCCGGTCGGGTGACAGCGAATATTTGATAAACAATGTCCCCTGCCGGTTAAAGGACATTGTCCAATTCTTCATGGACACCGGTACGGGCACCAAGGCCTATTCCATCATCGAACAGGGCCGGATCGGGGCCATGGTTGACTCAAAGCCCGAGGATCGGCGTTCATTAATCGATGAGGCGGCCGGTATAACCAGGTATAAGGCTCAGAAAAAAGAGGCGGAGCGGAAGATTGAAGCCACGGAGCAGAATCTGGTTCATATCCAGACACTCATGTCCGAGACAAAACGTCAGCTCAACAGTCTGGACCGCGCCTCAAAAAAAGCCGCCAGATATAAAGCGCTGAAAGCTGAGCTGAAAGAACTCGAACTGATTCTGGCCTTGGCCCGGAAGGAATCCCTCGACGCCAAGGCCGATGGGCTTTCCGCGAGTCGCCAGGCCCTTCAAGACAGACTGACCGGCTTCATCACAACTGTTGAAAGAATGGAAGTAGAGCTTGAACAGACCCGTCTTTTAATCGTTCAACAGGAAAAGATTACTGAAGCCAAGGCGGACATACTTTATAAACTCAAAAATGATTTTAATACTTTCCGCCAGGAAGAGACATTTCTGGGCGAACAGATCCTGGCCAACCGGTCAAGACAGGAGAACCTATCGGGCCAGTTGGCTAACCTGAATGAGCAGTACTCGAATCGGCGGGAAGAACTGGCTCGAATTCGAGCTGGGATCGAAGACTCGCAAGTAAGGGTTGAAGCCGAGAAAGATCGTGAGCTTAAGCTCAAGAACGCGAATGAAGAGCTTGATCGAGAATATGAGATTAACGCCCGTAAACGGGATTCGATTCTGCGGGAAGACGCGGAGCAACGATCCACTCTGGGACGCCTCGAAGAAAAAATAACGGCCTACGAGGGCCGGGCCAATGATTTGTCTTTCAGACAGAGTGATATTTCGAATGAGATAGAGAACCTCGTCCTGGAATCGGACCGGCTGACCGAGCAGGTTGCTGAATTAGCCGGCGAAATAAGTGTAAAAGAGGCCAACCGGGACGAGACAGCTAGCGGGCTGCTTCAGAAGCGGAAGGAACTGGCGGATTCGCAGGCGGATTTAGGTGAACTCGACATCGAGGAACGCCAGGCAGAGTCATCCCTGGCCCGCGTTACATCCCGGCTAGCTACCTTCGAAGATATTCAGGCCAATTTTGGGTGGTATCCGGAGGGTGTAAAGGCGCTCATGTCCACTCCTGATCAAATATCACCGGGAATTATAGGCCCGCTGGCCGAGCATATCGACATCCCAGCCGGATTTGAGACCGCCTTTGAAAACGCGCTGGGGGAGAAACTTCAATACATCCTGGTCAAAGATAAACAGACAGCGGTTTTAGCCTTGGATTTTCTCATGACGAATGACCTGGGCCGTTGCGGTTTCATTGCCTTAAAGAATTTCGAGCCTGGGGCTGACATGGATTTGGCCCGCGCAGTGCTGGGTGATTTCGATCTGGTGAAAGGACCTTTCGATAAGCCGGTTTACGAATCAGAACGCGTCACCTTGACCGCTGACGGAGTTTACTTTGGAACGGATGGCGTGGTAGTCGGCGGCAAGCCTAAAGACAACGAGCAGGGATTGTTGACCCGTCTGCGTGAGATCGAAGAACTGAAAAAAGAGGTCCACGAACTCGAACAAGAAAAAGAAGAAATAAGCGGCCGGGCCCAAAAGGCGCGCGACTCCATTGAAGGCATCCAGGGAATCATTAATGAATTAGAACAATCCTATCAGGAGGTATCCGGCTCGCTGGTCGAAGACGAGAAGAGGAAATCCGGCCTTGAGATACGGTGTGAAGAGGTGGAAAGCCGAAAAGCCTCCCTGATAAAGGCGCTGGAGGATTTGCGGGCCGAAACGGTGGGACTGGCCCGGGATAAAAACGAGGCTGAAGACAGACGCCGCGAATTGGCCGGGCGGGCTGATTTTTCCAGGGATGAAATGGCCAGAATTGATGAGAACCTGCAGGAATTGAATCAAAAAGTAATGCGGGCCAGAGCAAATCACCGGGAAAAATCATTATTGGTCAATACTCTTACCGGGCGGCTTGAGGCATTGAGACAGGATGATATCAGGACCAGTGACTGGCTAAAGGAAACCGAATCCAGTGTAACGGCTATAAATCGCGATTTGCGTGAGGCCGGGACCGAGGAGGAGAGACTGCTGGCCCGGAAAAAAGAAATTGCCCAATCGCTGGAGGGTTTTGCTGATTCCATACCTGAGGCCGAAGATGAGTTGTCGAATCAGCACAAGACGGCGGACCAGTTACGCGCTGATGAAAATGAAAAAGAGAACGAACTGCGGCGCAAAAGGCGCATGAGAGAAGAAGCCAACGAAGAGAACAATAAACTCGAATTGAGCATCCAGGAGAATGAATTTAAGAAACAGGCTCTTTTAGAGCGGATGGAAATTGATTATGGCCTGGACCTTCTTAATCTACCGGCGGACCAGGTTCCTGAGCGTGGGCCTGGTTTAGATTTGGATGAAATCGGCGGGGCGCGGGATGATTTGAAGCAAAGAATAGAAAAAATGGGTGAAGTCAATTTGACCGCGATCAGCGAACAGGAAGCTCTACAGGAACGTTATGATTTCTATGAGACGCAATATGGGGATTTAATCTCGTCGATAGAAAACTTGAGAGAATCCATCAGCAAGATCAACCGAACTTGCGAGGCGAGATTTTCAGAAGTTTTTCAAGCAGTTGACCAAAAATTGAAAGAAATATTCCCCATGCTTTTCGATGGCGGGGAGGCCTGGCTGACCCTGACGGATGAAAGCGAACCGCTAGACAGGGGCGTGGAGATTCACGTTCAGCCGCCGGGAAAGAAATTGACCGTTGTGAGCCTCCTGTCTGGTGGCGAAAAAGCTCTGGTGGCCCTGGCCTTGACTTTCTCCCTGTATCTGATAAAGCCAAGTCCTTTTTGCCTGCTCGATGAGATCGACGCGCCGTTGGACGAGGCCAACATAGATCGTTTTGCCAAACTTCTTAAAAAAATAGGCCAAAACTCCCAGATTATCCTGATAACCCATAACAAACTGACCATGCAAACCGCGGAAACTTTATACGGCATTACCATGGAAGATCCCGGAATATCGAAAATAGTTAGTGTTAATCTGACTGAAATCGAGGAAAATTTCGAAAATGATCAAGTGGCTCAAACGCTCTGAAAAAAAATATAAAAAATCCGATAATATTGAATCGGAATATGAAGATAACCCACCCGGCCCTGAATTGGAACATGACGAAGCAGAAAGAATCGAAACAAAACCTGAGACAGAGGATAAACATAAACCGGCCCTGAAAGAGCAGACAACTCCCACCGGGACCTTACCCCCGCCGGAACCAGAGGAAGACCTTCCGGAAAATAATAAAAAAACAGGGTTTGCCGCCAGACTCAAGGAAAAGCTGGCCGGGACCAGATCGGTCCTGACAACCCGGATCGATCATCTTGCTCTCAACATAAAAGAAATAGATGATGATGTCCTGGACGATTTGGAGGAGATCCTGATCACTTCCGATCTGGGAGTCGCTACCACACAAGCCCTGCTGGAATCGATCGGTAACAGGGTCGAGCGCCGGGAGCTGGATTCTCCGGAACGGCTCAAAGAGGTCCTGCGGGAAGAAATATTAAATACCCTGGATTTACCGCCCTACGAGCAGGATATTGACACCAAACCCCATACAATCCTGGTCGTGGGGGTCAACGGTGTCGGAAAAACCACAACCATAGCTAAACTGGCCCACAAATATAAGCAGAACGGCCAAAAAGTAATGATGGTCGCGGCTGATACATTCCGGGCGGCAGCGGTCGAGCAGCTTACCATCTGGAGCGAAAGGGTGGGCGCGGAAATCATTAAACAGCAGACCGGCGCGGATCCCTCGGCAGTGGTCTTCGACGCCATTCACGCCGCGCGTGCCAGGGATACGGACGTTGTTCTGATTGATACAGCGGGAAGGCTTCACACAAAAGTCAACCTCATGGACGAACTGAAAAAAATCAGACGCATCGCCGGCAGGGAAATGCCCGGCGCTCCGCATGAAACTTTACTCGTCCTTGACGCGACCACCGGGCAGAATGCGGTAAATCAGGCCAGACTGTTCAACGAGGCCCTAGGTGTGAACCACCTGGCTATGACTAAACTGGATAGTACCTCCAAAGGAGGCATACTCGTAGCAATCGCTAAAGAGCTTAACCTGCCCATTCGGTATATCGGTCTGGGGGAGCAGATGGACGATCTTAAGGATTTTGAGGCAAAAGAATTCGTCGAAGCGCTTTTTGATTAAAGGCCTGGCCTTAAATTAAAGCCTGCCGGGTGAACGTAGAAAAAATCAGAATGGAAACCCGTCGCGTAAGTTCTAGTGGTGAAGCTGAATTATCCCGGATGTATTAAAAGCAAGTATAGATGGGCCGGCCTCAAGGAATTGGAAGGCGGAAAGCTAAAACTGCTGGAACCGGCCAATCGGTCCTGGATTCTAAAGCGAACAATTGAATTATACCGGTTATGGAAAGATCAAGAAGTCGACCTTGAAGAAATGGGCCTTCATCCCATGGCTTAGTATAAAACTACTTACCGCTGAAAACGGTTTTGAGCAGGTCCGTGACCCGGGCCGCGGGGTCGGTGCGGATCTTTTTTTCCTCCTGTCCCACCATGTAAAAAAGGCCTTCCAGTGCTTTGGAAGTTACGAAATGGTCCAGGTCCAGGGATTCTTTTTTGACAAAAGGGACGGACTCATACTTGTCCATCATGGCCTTGTATTTTCGGGTCGCGCCCACCTCTCCCATACTGGAAGATATTACCGGGCGGAACGCGTCGTATATTCTGTCTGTCGTCTTCACGCGGAAGTAATCCGTGGCCGCCGTGTCCCCTCCGTTTAATATATTCCGGGCGTCTTCGAAGGTCATCTCCCTGATGGCGTCGCCAAAATACCGCACGGCCTCAGGCGCGGCTTTTTCAGCCGCGCGGTTCATGCTCAACACAAAATCATCCACCTGCCGGCGGAACCCGAGTCTGCTCAAAACGTCGGTAACGCGGCGGATTTTTTCCGGCATGAGTATCTTGATCATTTGGTTGGCGAAATAACCGTCCAGCCGGGACACGTTTCGAACCGCGTTCTCAGTGCCAATGGACAGGGCCTCTTTCAGGCCTGAAATTACGGTGCTTTCATCCAGCCCTTTTTTACCTACCCCGGTTATTCCCTTCACCAGATCGTCAAAAAACCCGGCGTGGGAAACAGCCGAGACGAACAGGAACAGGAAGACAAACAGGAAAATCGCTTTTTTCATGGGATCCTCCTTTTCGAACAGGAGAAGCGGGCACTCATCGGCACGCGTTTTTCGGTTGACTCCTGAATAATCAATTCAGGTCCAGCACTCCTTATGCTTAACACTACATAGTATCGGCGACTTTATCCACATTTATATTACCTGTTTGACTATTATATACCCTGATAGGCGGAAAGGCTTTTAAAAACCAAAAAAGATGGTTCGGTAGAAACTGCAAACCTGATGCGGGGTAAGAACCTATCCCCATCAGGCCGCCTTAATTCGATTAACGATAATTTCCTATTCCCAGCCGGGATACAATTCAACCCGCCGGTTCAAGGCCCGTCCCTCTTCGGTCGAGTTGCTTCCCACGGGCGTGGCAAAACTGAACCCGCTTGAGAAAATTCTGTCCGCCGAAATGCCCCGGGACACAAAATAGTCCTTCACGGCTTCCGCCCGTTTCGTGGACAGCTTCCTGTTGTACGAGGACGACGCTACCCGGTCCGTAAATCCGTAAATCTTCATTTTCAGACCCGGGTTCGCGGCCATTATCTTCCACGCCTCTTTCAGAATCAGCAGATACTGGGGCTTGATTTCCGTTTTGTCAGTGTCAAACCGGACGTGGCCCAGCACCCAGCATCCATCGGCGTTAACGGGCGCGCCCCTGGGTGTCTCCGGACATTTATCTTCATCGTCGAATAGCCCGTCGGCATCCGTATCCTGGCGGACCTTGATCGTACATCCAACCCGGTCCACTTTTGCTCCCTTGGGAGTATCCGGACACTGATCCGTTTCATCATAAACCCCGTCTCCGTCCGAGTCCATGCGGCAGCCATCTTTATCGACTCTGGCGCCCTTGGGAGTATTCGGGCACTGGTCCTTGTCGTCAGTCACACCGTCTCCATCCGTGTCCTTCAAAGGCGGAGGACCGCACAGGGGGTCGGCCATATTATTTATGGTCTTGGCCCTGGCGATAGCCTCTTTTGTCCGGCACGATCCATAGACGTCCAGGGCATCTTTCCAGATGGCCTCCATCTCATCCACTTTTTCCGGGCATTGTTTCGCGGCCTCGGACATACGTGCCTGCTGCATAATTTTCTTGGATTCCTGGAGTTCCCCAGGAAGAAAACGGTCCATGGTCGCGC